>JAFDXD010000050.1 GCA_018268135.1 Bacteroidota bacterium | reverse complement strand
TCTTGCATTTCTGCACCACTTCCTACATTTACCCCGCCAATATTTTTAATAATATCTCCTTTTTTTATGCCTGCTGCTGCAGCGGCGCCATTCGACATTACATCACCAATATAAATGCCATAAGCATTCAAAGGCACACCATTTTGTTTTTTCTCTTCATCACTCATGTCGCTTGCAGGTAAATATCTTAAACCAAGATAGGCTCTTTGCACCGTACCAAATTTAATAATATCATCTACTACTTTTTTGGCAATGTTTACTGGTATAGCATAAGAGTAACCGGAGTAATAGCCTGTAGGAGATGCAATGGCAGAATTAATACCAATCAGTTTACCATCTGTATTAATCAAAGCGCCACCACTATTGCCCATGTTTACTGCTGCATCTGTTTGCAGGTAAGCATCAATGCCATCTCCATTACGTGTTTTATTCAGCCCGAGGCTTCTTGCTTTTGCGCTAATGATACCGGCTGTTACAGTAGTTTCCAAATTTAAAGGGTAGCCTATGGCCAATACCCACTGACCTACTTTTACATCATCTGAGTTGCCATATACAAGGTAAGGTAGTGCTGTTGCATCTATTTTTATTACGGCCAGGTCATACGCTGCATCGCTGCCTATTACCTTAGCTTTGTACACTTTTTTATTGCTAAGTGTTACAGTAATTTCATCTGCATTGGCTACCACATGATTGTTGGTTACTATGTATCCATCATCGCTTATAATTACACCCGAGCCAGATGCTCTTTGCTCTGGAATAATATTACTTCTACCTCCGCCAAATAATTGATTTAGCATGTCATTGCCATCATCTCCAAAAAAATCACTAAAAGGATTTCTCGATTGTGAACGTGGTAAATTATTGCTTAACTGTTTTGCATTTGTTTTGGTTTTAATATGCACAACTGTAGGTATGGCTGCAGCAGCAGGTTCGGTAAAGTCAATTGCACCGGGTGCGGTTGCTGTTCCATTTTCGTTAAAACCGGCATATTTATAATTGGCCGGCAATACCCCGGTCATTTGTCCGCCATAAGTGTTATTAGATTTTACATAATGGCTGTAGCCCCAAATAATTCCTAGTGCTGTAATAGCACTAATGGCTACGGTAAGTACAAGTTGTTTAACTTTCATTTTTATAGGTTTTATTTTTTCAATCGTTGCTAAATGTGTACTAAAGTTTTACTACATGATACAAAGTAACGATACACTTACATTATGATTTTAACTATCATTCAGCTTTAACATTAAATTAGTAAGGCTTTCGTAGATGCTAAATACTCAGAAGAAATTGCATTGTATCTACCCCATCAGCATAAGTCATTAACCCGGGTTTTTGTGTACTGCCAAAAGGTACAAAATCTTTTGCTACAATGCATTGTATTTCTTCATCTTTCTGCAGGTAATTAATAGGGTGGGCATGGGGTTGATAATATTCAAAATGCAATTGGCTTACCGGCGAAAAGGGGGCCTTATTTTCTACCAGCAAAGTGGTGCCATTGGTCATATAAAAAATATTGTTGAGCAATAAAATAGATAATTGATAATCAAAATTGTTTTTGTATTTATGATGGTCATTAAAATATTTGTATTTGTCAAAGGCTTTTAAAAGCGGCACAAAATCGTATTGATCCGGTACAAATATTTTTGTAACATTTCGGCAGCCAAAGCCAAAGTATAAATGAATATCATCCGATAATTTTTCAAGCTGCTCATTAGTTTCATTGCCATCCAATACAGCTACCGAGGTTCTGTTTTTACGAATAATATGTGGGTATTTAGAAAAATATTGTTCAAAATACCTGCCCGAATTATTGCTACCGGTAGCTATGTATGCATCGCATCCTTTTAGTATTTCAGCAAAAGAAATATGGTTCTGAATTTCTACATTATGGCTGTACATAATTTTTACCAAATGCTTTAAAAGAATATCATCTTTTGAAGATAATTTAATGGTTTGGTAATGCCCGCTTATAAATACTGACAAAAAATCCTGAAACCCCACCAGTGGTATATTTCCGGCCATCACAATCCCAATATTTTTGGGAGAAATATTATCATCAATATGATAGTGTGCTACCCATTTTTCCAACAAATCTTTTTGTAAAAAATTATCTGCAATTTGGGTACAGGCATAGTCAGTAAATAAAGGGGTAAACCAACCGTTTTTTGCAAAGGCATTTTGTTTTATTTGTTGCCATTCTGTGGTATCATTTTTTAAATATTCGCCTAATGTGCACAATAATTCAATTCTGTCTTGTAAATTCATATAGTTATTATTAAATTGCATTCAAAAATACTAAGAGATGGCTATAAAGATAACAGATGAATGTATAAACTGCGGAGCTTGTGAGCCCGAATGTCCTAACAATGCAATATATGAAGGCGGCGTAGAGTGGGCGCTTTCTGATGGTACCACAGTAAAAGGATCCTATACTTTAATGGATGGCACAGTATTGGATAGTGATCAACGTAACGCTCCAATTTCCAGCGACACTTATTATATTGTACCCAATAAGTGTACGGAGTGTCAGGGTTTTCACGAGGAGCCTCAATGTGCTGCTGTATGCCCTGTAGATTGCTGTGTACCCGATGAAGATTATAGGGAAACTGTGGATGAACTTATGAGCAAAAAAGCAAGGTTGCATATATAACTTTTTTTGTAGCCGCAAGGCTTAAATAGGCAGGTGATATTTCCTGCTACATAGGCGAGGGTATTTTTAATAATACTTTCGCCTTTTTGTTTGTAAAAATGAAGATGAAGCAATAAATGCAAATCTGTTGTTACAATCAGTGCTTTTACATTTTCAATTATACTATTATTCCTTATCTTGCCACTGATTAATTATGCGTATGAAAATATTGACGCCCATACTTTTTTTCTTTTTATTTTTTTCCTGTACATCCAAAAAAAGCCCTGCAATTATTGACCGGAGTAGCGAAAAAATGAACCTGTTAGCAACGGATAAAGCTTTTTCTGACCTCAGCGAAAAATCTGGTATGAAAAATGCCTTCTTAGAATACATTGATAGCAATGGCGTATTATTAAAACCCAACCAAATGCCCATTATTGGCGCCAATGCAATTGATTACCTGATTCAGGCAAATGATACCGATTTTATTCTGAAATGGCAGCCACAGCATGCAGTTGTATCTAAGTCGGCCGACTTAGGATATACTTATGGTGTCTATGCTTTGCAATCAAAAACAAAAGATTCTGTACTATACGGCACTTATGTAAGCATTTGGAAAAAGCAGGAAGATGGAAAATGGAAATTTGTATTGGATAGCGGCAATGAAGGAGTAGGGGATGAAAATCCTTAAGCTCTCTGTAAAGTTTATTATAATTTTGGCAATCATTTTATATACTTAAGCACTAATATTTTTTACTACAATAAATGAAAAAGAAGATAGCATTAATTACAGGTGGTTACTCCGGCGAAGCGGTAATATCTTATAAAAGCGCCGATACTATCTATCATAATATTGATACTAATAAATGGGAATGTTACCTCATTGATATTCATCCCGACGGTTGGTATTATAAAAAAGAAAATGGCGATAAAATTTTTGTAGATAAAAACGATTTTTCAATTACCGTAGATGGTACAAAAATAAATTTTGATGCTGTATTGGTAGGCTTGCACGGCACACCCGGCGAAGATGGCAAACTTCAGGGCTATTTTGATTGTATTAAAATACCTTATACTTCCTGCAATGCTGCTACTTCTGCAATTACATTTAATAAGCGCTACACAGTAGCCGTAGCGGCTTTTGCCGGATTGCATGTGGCCAATTCTCTTCATCTTTTTGCAGGCAGTGAGCTTACCGCTCCGCAAATATTATCTCAGCTAAAATTGCCCTTATTTGTAAAACCCAATAATGGCGGTAGTAGCCTTGGTATTAGCAAGGTGAATACTGCAGATGAATTACCTTCGGCTATTGCCAAAGCATTTAAGGAAGACAACCAGGTATTGGTAGAAGAGTTTATTAAAGGCCGTGAATTTACCATTGGTGTTTTTAAATCAAAAGGAAATATTATTGCCTTACCCATTACAGAGATTATTTCTAAAAATGAGTTTTTTGATTTTGAAGCTAAGTATGAAGGCGCGAGTGAAGAAATTACACCTGCCCGTGTAGAAGAAGCCGTGGCAGATAAAATAAGAGAGGACGCAAAGAAAATTTATTCCATTTTTAATTGTAATGGTATAGTGCGCATGGATTTTATTTATGATGAAAAAAATGGCTATCCCGTACTGTTGGAAATTAATACCGTGCCGGGGCAAAGCGCCGCAAGCCTTGTGCCACAGCAGGTAAAAGCTATGGGCTGGTCGCTAATGGAGTTTTATACTGCATTATTAGATGAATGTTTTAATTAATTATCTTGTAACTTCAAAACCTTAAATTTTTTTTGTGTTTAACTATATCACCAACAAACCGTTTTGGGTAAATCTATTGGTAGCTATTGGGCTGGCTTTTCTTATTGTATTTGGTTTTTTGCAATTGCTTGGTAAAATTACCAGGCATGGGCAATATCTTACAGTGCCATCTGTAACCGGTAGAAATACAGAGGATGCCATCAAATTTTTAGAAAGCAAAGGCTTTGAGGTAACCATACAAGATTCTGTATATACCGATACGGCAAAAATGGGGATTGTATTAAAGCAATTACCTGAGCCAAACAGTACTGTAAAAGTAAATAGAACAGTTTTGCTTACTGTAAACAGGGTTACATTGCCACTTGTAGAAGTGCCTGCCCTTCAAGGCAAAACTTTAAACTTTGCCATTGAACTTTTACAACGCAATCATCTGCAATTGGGCGATACTACTTATAAACCCGATTTTATGATGGGCTCTGTATTAGAACAGAAATATAAAGGAGCCATCATTAATGCCGGGGCTAAACTTACCTGGGGTAGCAAAGTAGATTTGGTAATTGCCGGAGGCCTTGCTCAAGAGCATATTATGGTGCCTTCTTTAATTGGTATGACTTACGGCGAAGCTAAAACTTTATTGCAAGGGCAGGGCATAAGCATTGGTGCCTTAATCCCCGACCCGGGCATTACCGATACTGCGGCAGCATTTATTTATAAGCAAAATCCACCCCGCTTTACCGAAGATAAACAGCCGGTTTATATCCAGTCGGGCCAATTGATGGATCTTTGGATTAGCCCAGTAATGAAAACTCCGGTAGATAGTTCAAACATTAACCAACAATAATTTTTATACAAATGAAAAATATTTCAGTACAGGAACTTAAACAAAAATTAGATGCAGGCCAACCCTTTAACCTGGTAGATGTAAGAGAGCCTGATGAGCATGCAGCTTTCAATGTTGGCGGATTATTATTACCCCTGGGTAAAATACAAGCCATGCAAACGGATGACATCGATTCGCTTAAAGATGAAGAAGTGATCCTTTATTGCCGCAGTGGCAACCGAAGTACACAAGCATGTTTAATGCTCGAATCAATGGGTTTTAAAAATGTTACTAATGTAGCAGGTGGCATGCTCGACTGGCAGGATAAGTTTGAAAAAAAATAATTTACCGCTGCTTTTACTTTAATAAATTATAGCCTTATGTTGATGCCTGCCATAAAATTGATGGGCGCCATCGGGAAATAATAATTATCATATACTAACTGTCCGCCACTTATATAATTGTAAGAATAACCATTGGGTTCATATTTTTTTGAAAAAATATTATTTACCTGTATAAAAAATAAAGCATCTTTTATAGTATGCCCTGCAAGTGTATAAGTTAGTTTTATGTCTTGTACATAATAAGGAGACAAACTACTGCTTTTTGAAGAAGTGTTATCAAGGTATTGACGGCTTACATACTTGCCTATCACATATATTCCTGCATTTTTTACAGGTACAATACTGATGGTGCCAGCTCCCACTACCGCAGGAGAAAATGAAATATCGGGGTGAGAATAAAACTTCGTTTGTTGGCCACCGTTATCATAGTCGTCAATAAAAGCTGTATAATTTTTTATTTTATTTTCGCTTAGCGAAAGATTACCTGAGGCAGAAAGCCATTTAGTAATTTTATGGCCAGCCTGAATTTCAATACCAGCTCTGTAACTGTTATCAATATTGGTTCTTGTATATGCTCCCACATCATTTATTTTTCCGGTAAGCACCAGTTGATTTTTATAAAGCATATAATACAGGTTTACTCCCCAATTGTATTTGCCGTTCTTTTTTTCAATACCTGTTTCAAAATCATTCAAAGTCTCAGGTTTGGGCTGTTGTGTAGCACCGGCTTCAAAATCATCCCTGTTGGGCTCATGGCTGCTACGGCCATACGATAAGTATGCCTGTAGGTTATTATTGCTGTAAGTAATGCCAGCTTTGGGGTTAAAGAAAAAATAATTCTTTTGTATAGACACTGTAGGATTGTCTTTAAATCCGTCAATTGAATATTGAATGGCTCGCACTTGCAAATCTGCATAAGTTTGCCATTTGCCTGTTAATTGCTGTGTCCATTTAGTATAGGCAGAATAATCTTCTTTATGAGCAGGGTTGTAATAATACCTGTAATTATTGGGTACAGCATATTGAGCCTGGGCCCAAATAATATTTCCATAATGTTTTCCATCATATTTATTAGCTCCGGCGCCAATAATTATCTGAGTATTTTGATGTTGATATTGTAGCGAAAAAATACCACCATAAAAATAATTGTCAAGCCAAAGGCGCCTTATCAAGTCTGTTTTAAATGTAGTGTCGGTGCCCATTATATAATAAGGTAGTCCATATTTACTCAGCGCTGCCTGCGATTTGTATTGTTCATAATATCCTTTGCCCCTTGTTAAAAACAGAGCAGCATTCATTTTCCATGATGCATTAAATTGGTGATTGTAAAAAAATTGGTAGTGGGTTTGCAGGTAATTATCGGTCTCGTTGCTATAGGGGGTACCGGGTTTTTCTGTGCCGGCACTGTTGTAACGCCTATCGGTTTGTAAAGTGGCTTCATCAATTCCATTCCATGCCTGGTATGTTTTTTCTTTGCCGGAAAAAATATTTATTCTGTAAGAACTCTTAGCTCCAATATATGCCAGCGAGGTATAAAAAGAATGTAGCCTGCTAAATGCCCGGTCAATATAACCGTTGCTGCTAATATTGCTCAGCCTTCCGGTAAAACTAAGATGCTTTGCAAATATGCCGCTATTGAATAGCAGGCTGTTTTTGTAAGAATCGTAAGAGCCAATACTATTATTAAATTCAATGCTTTTTTTAGTAACTACATCATTAGTACTAATATTAATACTGCCGCCAAATGCCCCTGCACCATTAGAAGAAGTGCCAACACCTCTTTGCACCTGTATGCTGTTGGCCGAGGAAGCTATATCTGGTAAATCTACAAAAAAGGTACCCTGGCTCTCTGCATCATTGTATGGGATGCCATTAAGTGTAACATTGATGCGGCTTGCATCGGAGCCACGAAGCCTAATATTGGTGTAGCCAATGCCAGTACCGGCATCAGAGTTTACAACTACAGAAGGCGTTTGGTTTAAAATAAATGGTAAATCCTGCCCAATATTTTTTTGCTGAATTTCCTCCTTTGTAAGATTTGTCTTTGCAATGGGGGCTTTATCGGAAGCCCTTACCGCTTTAACTTCTACAGGCTCTAACAGGCTGGTATCCATCAGCGATTTTCTGGTTTGTGCACCGGCAACACAGGCGCAGGCGCATAGCCCAATAGCCAGGTAAAATGATTTCATACAATATTTTTGTGCCGAAAATCCGGGAAACTCCGGTGTTGAAAAATTTACTATCTCCCTTCGCAGGCATTATCCTGTGCAGGTTATACGGGTATTATCTCAGCCTCTGTGTAGTAGAAGCACCCCGGAAATTCAGGCGATGATATTAAAGAACGATTTGAGGCACAAAGTTAATGTCAAAAAAATGAAATAAAATAATTTTTATTTTTTGTAACTATTTTTAAACGGCTCCGTTTTAATAAAAAGTATAGCCATGTTATCATCAATCCTGCTGTAATTTTAATATTTATACCAGGATTGGTTTTATTATTCAAAATAAAATGTAGAATGAAAAAGATATTTTCAATTATTGCTGTGTTTTATGCTTGTACATTTTCTGCCAAGGCACAAAAAGAATTTGTAGTAGATGAAAATGCCGAAATGCGTACGGTAAATGGGAGCTTTACTAAAATAAGAGTGTCGGGGGCAATAGATGTATTTTTAAGCCAGTCAGAAACACAAAGTATAGCAATTAGCGCCTCAGAAGATAAATTTAAAAACGGCATCAAAACTGAAGTGGAAAACAATGTGCTAAATATTTATTACGACGGTGAAAAAAATTGGAGAAATAATAAAAAACTAAAAGTATATGTTTCTTTTAAAATGTTAGATGAACTGCAGGCTACCGGCGCTTCAGATATTTTAGTGGCGGGTACCCTGACTGCTTCCGACTTACAGGTGAATCTATCAGGGGCAAGCGATTTTAAAGGAGATGTAAAAGTAAATACACTTAGCCTTAAGCTAAATGGGGCTTCTGATGTAACCCTTACGGGTACTGCTTCAAATGTTGACATTCAAAGTAGTGGTGCAAGCGATGTAAAAGGGTATGGTTTTGCTGCCGATTACTGTAATGCCACGGTGTCGGGCGCTTCAGATGTTTATATCACCATAAATAAAGAATTGTTGGCACATGCAAGTGGCGCCAGTAATGTAAGATTCCGAGGCAATGCCATCATTAAAGATATGCATACAAGCGGCTCCGCCAGTATTACTAAGAGTGGAAGAAAATAAGAATTTTTATCGGTATGATTTTGCTTCCTCCTTTGTTATTTTCTAAATGCCCACACTAAAAAATCTGCAAAATGATGGCTCCAGGATGTGTAATCATGCTGCCCATTTGCATCTTCTGTATAAGTAATATTAGAAGCCGGTATATTTTTTTTATTTTCTAAAATTTGGATTAAATCCTTTGTGTCATCTATCACATCTATAATGCCGTCTTTATCTCTGTCGGCTGTTTCTTCTTTTGCCCCTGCGTATAGCCAGTACCGTAAGTTTGGTTTTTTTCTGGAAGATTTTACTTTTTGTAGCAGTATCCTGTCTGTGGAGTCATTGTATGCTGCTGTATTTGCATCCTTATCTCTCCACCAAAATGAGCCCGAAAACACAGCTACTTTATCAATTTTATCTGCATTATCCCAGGCAATATCAAAGGCTGATAATCCTCCAAGTGAGCATCCCGCTATCACTACCGAATTAAATTTTCTTACGCCCGCTTTCTTTTTGGCAAATGGGTAAAGTTCATTAATAATAAAATCGGCATACTTATCAGCCTTAGCTCCATTGCCCTGGTAATCAGCTATGCCGCTTACACCATAATCTGCCATTCTTTGCGGTGGGGTAATGCCTACCACTACAAAGGGCTCTATCGCTTTTTTGTGGTAAAGGCTGTCAATAATTTCTTTTACTCTCATGGAAGAAATATCCTGCCCGTCATTTAATAATAACAAATTTAAACCTGATTTATCCTTGGGCATGGGAGTAGAAATGATAGTGAGTTTTACATGTGCCTGCAAATGCCTGCTATAAATTTCATCTTCCTGTTGTTTTATTTTTTTTGCACAGCTTGCCATCAAAAGCATTGATAGCAGGGCAATACAGCTTAGTTTCATATTTAATTGTATCATTTATTTGAAGTATAAATGTATAAAATTTGGCAGCAACTTTATAAAGCATTAGCTTTGCAGTGCGAAGTAGAGCAGCGGTAGCTCGTCGGGCTCATAACCCGAAGGTCAGAAGTTCGATCCTTCTCTTCGCAACATCGAAAAGCCTGGTAAACCGGGCTTTTCTATTTTTTCAGGGCTTAATTGCCTTTGAATTGATTATCTCCTCCATCTTTATGTAATGTTTGTGATAGTCAATTCTTTTTAATATCACATTCAGATGAAATCAGGTTTTGTAAATATTTTTGGTAAGCCTAATGCCGGCAAAAGCACACTCCTCAATGCATTGATGGGCGAAAAAATGGCCATTGTATCTCATAAAGTGCAAACTACCCGTCATCGTATTAAAGCCATTCTTACCAATAAAGATTATCAAATTATTTTTTCGGACACACCCGGTATCATTAACCCCAAATACAAACTGCACGAAAAAATGATGCAGGCAGTAAAAAGCAGCCTCGAAGATGCAGATGTGGCTTTACTCATTGCAGATGCAAAAGAAAATGTGCAGGAAAATGATGCCATATTTAAAAGCCTGCATTTAAAGGCTCCGGTAATTGTAATATTAAATAAAGCCGATACTGTAAAAGACGAAGCCGTATTAAAAGAAGCCATTGCTTTTTTTAAATCACAACCTTATTGTAAAGAAGTGCTGGTAATATCTGCCTTAAAAAAAACCGGGATAGAAAATTTGTTGCAGCATATTTTACAATATTTGCCCGAAGGCCAGCCATTTTACGATGGCGAGGATATGAGTGATATGCCTACAAAATTTTTTGTAAGCGAAATCATCAGGGAAAAAGTATTTCAACTTTTTCAGGAAGAGTTGCCATACCATACAACCGTACTGGTACAGGAGTTTAAAGAAAAAAATACGCTCATCAAAATTTCGGCAGATGTAATAGTGCAAAGAGAAACTCAAAAAGGAATTATTATTGGTGAAGGCGGTAAAATGATAAAACAGTTGGGAACGCTGGCCCGCAAAGACATTGAAGTTTTTTTGGGTTCCAAAGTTTTTTTAGAGCTTTTTGTAAAAGTGAGACCCAAGTGGAGAGATAGCGATTTGTTTTTAAAAGAATATGGTTATTAAAATTGGATAGTCGATAAAGATTATCTTTTCAACATTTAGAAATTATTTTTTATGAGTTTTACGGTAGCAATTACAGGCAGGCCCAATGTAGGTAAAAGTACATTTTTTAACAGGCTGCTGGAGCAGCGAAAAGCAATAGTAGATGATGTAAGTGGCGTAACAAGAGACAGGCAGTATGGCATTGCAGAATGGGCGGGCAAAACTTTTAACCTGGTAGATACAGGAGGGTTTGTAGCCGGTAGTAATGATGTATTTGAATCAGAAATACGCAAACAGGTACTTATTGCAATAGAAGAAGCCAACTGTATTATTTTTATGACAGATGCTGCCGCTGGCATTACCAACCTGGATGAGCGTATGGCAGAGTTGCTTAGAAAAAGTACTAAACCGGTTTTTCTTGTAGTAAATAAAGTAGATAATCACAACAGGCTTTTAGAAGCAAGCGAATTTTACAGCCTGGGATTTGAGCATATTTTTTTCTTGTCATCCATTAGCGGCAGCGGCACAGGTGAGCTGCTAGATGCAATTACAAACCTCATCCCTCAGGAGGTAGAAACAACCGAAACTGAAAATGACCTGCCGAAATTTGCCATCATTGGCCAACCCAATGTAGGTAAATCATCCTTATTAAATGCACTGATTGGTAAAGACAGAACCATTGTAAGCGATATTGCAGGTACTACAAGAGATACAATTCATACCCATTATAATTTATTTAATAAAGAATTTGTTTTAATAGATACGGCCGGCATACGCCGAAAAACCAAAGTGCATGAAGACCTCGAATTTTATTCTGTTATCAGGGCTATCAAAGCAATGGATGAAGCTGATGTATGTATGCTTCTTTTAGATGCAGGCAAAGGTATTACCGCCCAGGATCTTTCTATATTTTCTTTGGCTGTAAAAAAAGGTAAAGGGATAGTAATATTGGTAAATAAATGGGACCTTGCCCAAAAAGGCACCAATACTGCACGAGACTATGAAGTAGAATTGAAAAAAAGACTGGCTCCCTTTTCTGATGTCCCAATTTTATTTATTTCGGTAACCGAAAAACAAAGGATATTTAAAAGCATTGAAGCTGCTTTGCAGGTTTTTGATAACAAACATCGCAAAGTGCCTACATCAAAGCTTAATGAAGTAATGCTAAAAGCGGTTGAAAATTTTCATCCACCCGTAGTTAGAGGTAATGCTGTTAAAATAAAATATGTAACCCAGTTGCCTACCCATACCCCCAGTTTTGCCTTTTTTTGCAATTTTCCGGATGATATTAAAACACCTTATAAAAATTACCTGGAAAATAAATTGAGAGAAAATTTTGACTTTAAAGGAGTGCCAGTAAGGTTGTTTTTTAGAAAAAAGTAAAAAATAGCGGTTTTTTTCTATATGTGTAAAAAAAAATATGAAAATACTTGCATTTTTAAAGAATTGCTATTAGATTTGCGCCCACATTAAAAATAAAAAAGAAAACAATGAAAAAATTAATCGCAGTTCTTTCTGTAGCAGCTATTATGACTGCTTGTAACGACGAAAAAAAAGCTGATACCACTACTCCTACTCCAGACAGTACTTCAGCTATCACTAATGCAGCTGACTCTGCAAGCAAAATGGTGAGCAATGCAACTGACTCTGCCAGCAAAATGGTAAACAATGCAGCTGATTCTGCCAGCAAAATGGTGAACAAAGCTGTTGATACTGCAAGCAAAATGATCAAAAAATAATTTGATATATAATTTTAAAAAAGCTTCCTTTTTCCGGAAGCTTTTTTTTTATCTTTAATAAGTTGTTATTAAATATGGCAATCACCAAATTCTACATTTTTTATTGTAGATTGTGCCAACTTCCTGCTCCTTTCAAAAAACCGCCCTATTATCCATATTAAAAAAAATCCCTGAATAGTATTATTACTATACATATTTTCATTTTTCTATCTTAATTTTAAAAAAAAGTTCATTAAACACAAAAAAGTAAACGTATGAAAAAGTTATACCTAATGATTTTTTCGTTGGTATTGATTACAGGTGCAATATCAGCAGCAACCATCACATCAAATGCAGTTACAGGAAACTGGAACAGTACTTCATCTTGGGCAGGCGGCGTAATACCCGGTGCCGGCGATGATGTAATAATTGCAGATGGTGCTATTATTACAGTTAATTCGGCCGGTGCAGTTGCAAATACAATAATAATTGGTGGAGGTACCTCCGGCCAGTTGGTTATTGCATCCTGGGGTAATTTATCAACTTTCGGAGTACTAGGCGCCAATCAGTCTGTGCAAGTATCTGCAGGTGCTACTTTATTGGTAAATGCTGGCACATTAAATATTGGTAACAGTGCAAACCAAAGGCTTGATTATACTACCGGCTCAAAAATTACTATTAATGGTGGTACTGTAAATCTTGCCAGCAGGATGACATCTTCTACTACTAATGGAATTATTTACACACAAACAGGTGGAACTTTTAATGTGAATACTATGGGTAACGGCAGTGGCGGTTTTGCAAGTTTTGATATTCGCAATTCAGATAATTCTACATTTAATATGAGTGGTGGTTCCATCGTTTTGCAAAATGCGGGCACAAGCGGTAGTGGCCCACGTGACTACAATAACAACCCGATGAATCAGAATATTACCGGTGGAACTATTCAGGTTGGTAATGCCAGTTCTTCTTCAGCACAAACTTTTTATTTACAGGGTGTAGCTCCCAATCTTGTTGTAAGCAACAATGTACCGGGGCACACTGCAAGCCTTTTAGGTAACCTTTCTGTTTTGTTTGATATTAATATTAACTCTGGCAGCACCCTTACCTTAGATGATGGCGCTGGTAATGGCTACCTATTAAACTTAACAGGGACTAACCTTATTAATAACGGAACTTTAAATGGTACTGTATCAGGTAGCTCTTTAAACTTTTTTGGCACTACTCCACAAACTTATAGCGGAAGTGGTACACTAACTTCTCCTTTGGCGCAATTAGGAGTAGATTTTGGCGGAGGGGTTACTCTAAATCCTTCGCTCCCAATTAACTTTACTGTATCTACATTGGTAATGAACTTTGGCGATATCACTACCGGGCCAAGTACTTTAGAAATTGGCACCAGCCCTACTAACACCGGTACACTCAATTATACTTTTGGTACTGTAATAGGTAAGTTAAAAAGATGGATAGCAACTGCTACGGGTACTACTACTTTCCCCGTAGGTATTGCAGGTACTACTAGGTCTGCCAGTATTAATTTCACTAGCGCTCCTACTACCGGTGGCTCATTAACTGCCGAGTGGATTAATGTACCAAGTGGTTCAAACGGATTGCCGCTAACTGAGGCTGCAGTACCCGTTACTATTACTAATGCATCTTCTGCCGGGTTTTGGCGTGTAACAGCTGCCGACGGCATTGCAGGCTACACCTATACCGGTAGTTTTACAGGCTCAGCCATTACTACTATAAATGATTATACTAAATTGGTATTACTAAAAAGAGTGAATGCTTCTTCACCCTGGACTCTTAGTGGTACACATATCACAACTACGGGTAGCAATTTTAATCCGGTACTTTCAAGGTCGGGTCTAACAGCTTTTTCTGATTTTGGAGTTGGAGGAGATGCTACAACCAATATTTTGCCTATTACCATTGAATATTTAAATGGTAATAAAACTTCTGATGGTAACCTGCTTAACTGGAAAATATCCTGCACCAATGCACCAAGCGCTACCATGACGCTTGAACGCAGCGCCGATGGAAGAAACTTTAAACCTATTAAAGTTATTTCTGCTACTGCTGCTCAATGTGCTCAGCCATTTAGCTATACAGATTTATCAGCATTAAGCGGCATCAATTATTACCGCCTAAAATCTACTGACCCAGATGGCGTATCAAAATATAGCAATACCATTGCCATACTTAATAAAAATAAAGGTTTTGAATTGGTAAGCTTACTTCCAAATTATGTAACCACTACTGCTGCTTTAAATGTAACCAGTGCAGTAGATACTAAAATGGAAATTAGCATCATTGATATATCTGGCAAACAGGTAAGCAGACAAACTATGAACCTTGCTACAGGTAACAATGTTATTCAACTGAATCTTTCTAACCTTGCTGCCGGTACCTATCGTATAGTAGGCCTTGGAGCCGATGGTCAGAAAAAATCATTGCCTTTTGTAAAGCAATAAAATAATAAAACTACAATATTGATAAACGGGGCTGCCTCAAATAATAGGGCGGCCCCGTTTTATTTATATGACTTGTGAAGAATAAAATTATTGAAGTAACTATTTGCAGCAATATTCATCCGCTGCCGGAGTATATTTTATAATACAGTATTGCTCTTATAATTTTTTGATGATAACCCACGCAATGATAATAAGAGTAAGCAATAGAATGATGCTATAGTACACCCAGGTTTGGGAGGGGATTTGTCTTTTAAGCTTTTTCTCTTTTCGCTTTTGTAATTGTTTCTTTAAGCCTGCATTTAATTGATCAATGGTTGCAGCAATTTTTTCTTTATCTTTTAAATCATTCAGTCCGTCTAATGCATCGCTCATAAATACATCATCATTCATTAAAGATTCTACCTCATGCTTTTCTTCAGGCGTTAAGGTATCATTCATGTATTCAAGCAATTTATTTTGTGCTTCATTTTTAGGTAAAGAGGATAATATGTTTTTTAAATTACTGTTCATCTGATTGCATACGCTGCATTTGTATTTTTAAATTTCTTTTACCATTTTGTATATTACTTTTTACCTGCATTACTGTATAGCCTGTTTCTAAGGCAATTTGCTGGTAAGTTTTTTTCTCCAGAAAAAAAAGAGTAATACAAATGTTTTGCTCTTTGTTTAATTTTTCTAAAGCAATCTCCATTTTATTTAATACTGCATCTTTTTCAATAGCCTCATCCAAAATGCTATCATCAACCTTTGCCTGTATCATATTTTCATTTATTTCAAAGGGCAGTTTTCCTTTATCCCTCAACTTCATCAGGCAATGATTTTTTGCAATAGTATATAGCCAACTCTTAAAATAATCAACTTTGTATTTATGAAGTTCGTTAATTACTTTCAAAAATACCTGTTGCACGGCATCTTTTGCTTCTTCTTCATTTTTAAGGTATTTCATACATACCCCCAAAAGCAGCAGGGTATATCGTTGTAGCAAAATACCCAGCCACTCATTATTGTTTTCCTTATAAAACAATATCAGCAGTTCATTGTCATTTAATTGGTTGGGTATCCTTTGTTCCAAAATAATTCTTTGCAGTTTTTATTTTAATAGATGTAAACATAGTTAAATTCCATAATTTAGATAAAACACATTTATATGCAATATAAGTATGCCATTTGCAAATTACCTATTGCACAGGTAAGATTGCTCCCCGACCATAGGGATGAATTGACCTCTCAATATTTGTTTGGAGAGCAGGGTACCATTATGGAAGAGCAAAATGGCTGGATATTGCTACAGCAACATTTTGATGGCTATATTGGCTGGTGCCGGAGCAACCAGTTTTTTATAACTACCGAGCTACCGGAAGAAAAAAATATTTACACAGGTGAATGGGTAAATAGTATCATGATAAATAATCAAAAAATGATGGTACCCTATGGGAGCAATTTATCATTGGCAAATGCCTCCTACAATGGTATGGATGTAAAGTATGAAGGCGTGGTAATTGATGCGGCCAATGCAACAATTGATGAGGAGAATATAAAACGAATTAGCAGTTTGTTTTTAAATACTACTTACCTCTGGGGAGGTAAGTCTGTATTTGGGATAGACTGTAGCGGGTATGTACAAACGGTTTTTAAAATGCTCAATATTGCCTTGCTGAGAGATGCAAAATTGCAGGTGGGGCAGGGCGAAGCCATTGGGTTTTTACAAGAGGCACGTTGCGGCGATCTTGCTTTTTTTGATGAAGCAGATGAAATTATGCATGTGGGGATTTTATTAAATGATCATGAAATCATTCACTCCTCCGGTAATGTTCGAATAGATAAAATAGATGCACAGGGTATAATAAATACCGATACCGGTAGGCGTACACACCGGCTTAGAGTAATAAAGAGGGTAATAGTCTAAGTGTATGGGTGTGTGGTAGTATCAGTGTTACCCGGTTTGGTTTCTTTGGCTTTATCAAGAAAAAGCATTTTGAGAGCAATTAAAAGCATTAATATGGCAAATATTTTTTTTACGGAATCCTGCGACATGCTTAATGCAATGCGGCTGCCAAAGTAGCTGCCAAAGAAAAAAGCTAATGCAATTACGAGAGATATCCTTACATCAATATACCCTTCTTTATAAAATTGTATCACACCAAGCAAGCCAATAGGAAGAAGCAAAATTGCAAGGGAAGTGCCCTGAGCCATTTTTTGCGAAAATCCAAGAAAATAAACAAGCGCCGGTACAATGATGATGCCACCGCCAATGCCCACCATACCGCCCAAAATGCCTGCAGCCAAACCTATTACAATTAATATTATCAAAGTTTGAGCATCCATTTTTTTATTTTTTTGCTGTATCATTTGCAGGGAATCTGAGTGAGTATAATTTAATAGCCTCTTCTATTACCTTATAAGCGGTTTCTTTGTTTTGAAAATCATCTATCTCTACTATTTTGTTTTCTAAAACCTTATACTGTTCAAAATAATTTTTTAATACCGCAAAAAAATGCTCCGGTAATTCATTGATATCTTTAATGTGATTGACAGAAGGGTCATTAGATGCGACTGCAATTATTTTATCGTCTTTTTCACCGCTATCTATCATCTGCATATTGCCAATTACCGTTGCTTTTACAAGGCATAATGGTTGTATGCTTTCACTGCACATCACTAAAATATCCAGGGGGTCGTTATCTTCTCCTAATGTTTGAGGGATAAAACCATAATTTACGGGATAATGAAAAGAAGAGTAAACTACCCTGTCGAGTTTTAGTAAGCCGGTTGGTTTGTCTATTTCATATTTACACCGGCTGCCCTGCGATATTTCAATTAAAGCATTTACCTGCTGTGGGGCATTATTGCCATAATTGGCGCCATGCCATGGATGAAGTACATACATAATTAGATGTTATTAATTATTTTAAAGCCAAGCCAGGTAGCGGCAATGCCACCTGCCACACTTAGCAGCGTATATAATAATGCAGTGTTTAGCCTGCCTTCCTGTATCAATAAAATATTTTCAACACTAAAGGATGAAAATGTGGTAAAGCCACCACAAATTCCGGTAGCTAAAAATAATTTTGCTTCGGCAGAAAAGGAAACATTTTTAATACTTGCTGCAATAACCAAACCTATAATAAAACTGCCAATAATATTGATGACTAATGTGCCCAAAGGGAAATCGGTGGTTTTTAAAAAATAATATAAGAGGTAGCGAAGCATTGCTCCAATACCGCCTCCAATACCAACCAGGATAAAATTTTTAATCATAGTAATTATTGTATTGGTACATTGCCTGCCGAAGTGTATTTAAAATCTACCCACCAGGTTTTATTGTTTCTTACAAGTTTAATTTCTAATGGTTTTTGCATAAATGAATTGCTGTAATTGATGATTGCAGTAGAATCATCTACATCCAGGTATTTATTAATTTCGTAAGAGGCGGTTTTGTAATTATTTTTTTCGTTAGCAGGAAGCCGCCCATAAAATGATTTATAAGACTCAAACAATTGTACGTTTTGCGTATCTTTTAATAACAAAGATTCTGCTACTGTAAAATCTCCATCAAGGCTGGCCCTTATAAATGCCCTGCCTGTATCCATAGCCGTTTGGGGCCTTTTAGTATCTTTATTATTGCAAGAAAATAGGAAGAGTGTAGATAACAAAAAGAGAAAAACTATTTTCATTTTAGCGGTTTATTAATTAAAGGTAAATACTCTTTTTGATTATGACATAAAAAAAGCACCTTTAGCAGGTGCTCTTTTTTAAAAAATGGAATTAATTTATTGATTTTTATTCATCTCTTTTTTTAAAGAGTCTAATGCATTTAATCCTTTTTGCATATTGTCTTTTAATGAATCCATGTTTACATCTTTAAGTTTATCCATTCCTTCTTTCAGGCTATCGAGTCCTCCATGTTGGTTCATTTTTTCCATACCCATTTGCATCATCGAAGTTTTGTCAAATGCTACTTTCCAGTCGCCATTTTCTTTTTTTAGGGTAAAATTGGTTGTTTCATCTGTACCTTTTTCTTTTACGGGTACAGTGGCTTTATCGCCGTCTATCTTGGCATCGCCTATTTCTAATTTAGATTTATCGTATTTGTCCATGTCTTTGCTTTCATTACTCTTCATTCCCATTTCTATTAGGTCAAGCATGCTTTTACTTTCAGCAGTAGCTAATTTTCTGGCAGATGCAATGTCTTTTTTGGCCAAGGCATCCATAAATTCTACCAATACTGTTTTGGGGTCGCCGCCGCCCATATTTTTACAACCAAATAATACTGCAGTACATATTATTGCAGCAGATAAAATAATTTTTTTCATAAAGAGTTTTTTTTAAGGTATAAAAATAAATTTATTATTTAATATATTGTTCATTATTTATACACTACATGCAATTTTTTTTTGCATAATGGGTGAAGAATAATATCATCTACACCAATAAATTCAAAAGTACCGATATGGCTTAATGGAAATTGGAGCTTTCCTTTAGAGCCGTTTTTGAGACTTTTATATACATATTCGGCACAATACATTTTGTTGTCTGTTGCCAGGTCAAAGTCCATATCGAAGGTAATGCCAGAGCGATAATAATGTTTGGCAGTGTTTAAAATATTGTTGATTAATGAGGTATCAATATCAAATCTAAAAATCCCAATCTCGTTATTACTGTAAGGTTCTGCAAAAGATATAAAAGGGTCCCGCCTTATTTTTTGATTGGGATTCCAGTCGCCTCCTAATGCATGATATACAAACACCGAATCGTTTTCAATACTTGCTATACCACAGTGTGAAAAAGTTTTATCTCTTTGATTGAGTGCTTTGAGGCTTTGGCTGGTAAAATCGTTGCCCGTACGGGTAATGATATCGCCATTTTGTACAAATTTTTCTGCCTTGTTTATGTCAATAAAAGCTCTTTGTACAAAAGCTTTTTTAGCAAGCGTATCTTCTTTAAAACTTGCAATGTCTGTATTGTCTTTTGCCTGCCGGCAAGAGAATAAAAAAATAAGGCAGCAAAGTGGCCACCTTATTTTTTTATAAAATGTTTGTAAAATTAACAAAATATCTGTTTATTTTTTGAGCCTTTGCTGACGCTCTTCCTCTTTTTCTTTGGTAATTTTTTCATCTTCCCTGTTATAGGCTTTGATGATTGATTTTACCAATCGGTGCCTTACTACATCTTCTTCATCCAATTCGATGTGAGCGATACCATCAATATTTTTTAGCAGCCTTGTAGCCCTAAATAACCCGCTGTGTTGATTTTTGGGGAGGTCAATCTGCGTTGGGTCACCGGTAATGATGGCTTTGGCATTTGGCCCAATACGGGTTAAAAACATTTTGATTTGAAGGTCATTAGTATTTTGAGCTTCATCCAAAATAATAAAGGCATTATCTAACGTACGGCCACGCATATACGCTAATGGCGCTATTTCAATGGTACGTGTGCTCATATAATATCCTAGCTTGTCGGCCGGTATCATATCATCCAGTGCGTCATACAAAGGACGCAGATAGGGGTCAATTTTTTCTTTTAAATCGCCTGGTAAAAAACCAAGGCTTTCCCCGGCTTCTACCGCCGGCCTTGTAAGAATAATTTTTTTGACTAATTTATTTTTTAAAGCTCTTACGGCAAGCGCAACGGCGGTATAGGTTTTGCCGGTTCCTGCCGGGCCAATGGCAAATAATATATCGTTTTTATCTGCGGCCTGTACCATCATTTTTTGGTTGGCGGTACGTGCTCTTACGGTTTTGCCATTGGGGCCAAATACGAGTACATCATTGGGGTTGCGGTCCATAAAATTGTCTATGGATTTTTCATCATCCCCTCCTAATATTTGTTCAAAATAATTTTCGCTCATGTGACCATTTCTTTGCAGGTACTGAACTAAAAGATCAATTTTTTCTTTGGCTTCTTCAATTTGCTCCGGCGCTCCGCTCAATTTTATCTGCGTGCCCCGGCTTAAAATTTTTAACAGTGGAAATTTTTTTTTCAGAATGTCAAGCTTGCCATTATTCACTCCGAAAAACTCAATAGGGTTAACCATTTCAAGGTTAATGATTGTGTCTGTCAATGTTTTTCCTTTTTTTTAATACTTTTTTTCTTTCTGAAAAAAAGCAGGTCTGGGTGAAATAAAATTGTTAAGTACGATTCTGTTTTTAATCGTTGTTTTCACAATTTAAAGTTGTAAAACATTCAACACGAATTTAATTATTCACACTTGCCTGTTAATAGTGGAAAAGTTAAAGTTTGAGACAGGATAGCACAACCCTTTTATTTTAAAATAATGGGCAGTAGCGCTTACATGCAGATTACATTTATTCGAGTATTTGTTGTATTTGAGTGGCTTCCATATTAGCATTTCGCATGGCAATACCTCTTGCTGCATTGCCTGCAAATTCTTCAAAAGCTTTTTTAGTAATTTCATCATCACTCAGCATGAGAGGTACGCCAATATCGCCTCCTTCTCTTATGCTTTGTACCAAAGGTATTTGCCCAAGTAAGGGAATATCAAATTCGTCTGCAAGTTTTTTGCCTCCATCTTTTCCAAAAATATAATATTTATTTTCCGGCAATTCGGCGGGGGTAAAATAACTCATGTTTTCTACAAGACCAATTACCGGCACTTTCAATTGTGCCTGGCCAAACATGGCTACACCTTTTTTAGCATCTGCAATGGCTACGGTTTGTGGCGTAGTTACTACTATTACACCTGTAACAGGTACGGTTTGCACCATGGTTAAGTGTATATCGCCGGTGCCGGGAGGCATATCTATTACTAAATAATCTAACTCGCCCCAGTCAACTTCTGTTACAAACTGGCGAATAGCGCTGCTTACCATTGGCCCTCTCCAAATTACAGCCTGCTTTTCATCTATGAGTGAGCCAATGCTCATTATTTTTATTCCAAATTTTTCAATAGGTACAATTAATCCTTTGCCTCCATTGTCTTTCATCATTGGCCTTTCGCCTCTAATGCCAAACATGATGTGTTGGCTTGGCCCATAAATATCTGCATCCATTAAGCCTACTTTTGCGCCACCTTCTGCCAACGCTAGTGCCAGGTTTGCCGCTACAGTACTTTTGCCAACCCCTCCCTTGCCACTTACAATGGCTATTATGTTTTTCACCTCACTCAGCACCGTTTTGGCATCCAGCCTTTTAGATGTGGTATTGCTTGAAAAATCTACTAATACATCTGCATCTTTATTTACTAATAATTTTATTGCATTTATACAGGCTTTTTTAATTTCTTCTTTTAATGGGCAGGCCGGAGTGGTTAGTACTACGGTAAATGCCACCCTGTTGCCACTTATCATCAGGTCTTTAATCATATTTAGCGTTACAAGGTCTTTGCCAAGGTCAGGCTCCTGCACATTGCTAAGGGCTTTCATTATTTCTTCGGTCGTCATCGTTCAATTATTTGTTAAAAAGCATTTTACGCTGCAAAATTAACTATTGAAGCGCTTACTTTGTTTATCATTTACGAAATGTTGTATTTTTGATTGAAGCAGGTTTTTTTACATTGGATTTATTTTTATACCTGTTTTAATTTAAAAAAACTACCGATACTGTATTTAAGAAAAAAACCTAATAATTTAAACTAACCAGGCAATTGTTGAAGTGTGCATTATGAAAAAAATTTTACGATATATTTTTATCATTATTATTCTTTCTCCTATAACAGCTAAAGCGCAGTTTGAAACTTTTAAAGATTCAGTAGTGCAATTATATGGTGTGGTAATGACGGCTGATAGCTTAAGAGGGATACCATCTGCAAGTGTAATGATAAAGGGCCAAAACAGGGGCACTATTACTAATGACAAAGGGGTATTTAGTATTGTAGTTTTAAAAGGCGATCAGGTAATATTTACCTGTGTTGGCTTTAAACCTGTTACAGTTACCATCCCCACAGATTTAAAAGGCAATCAACACAGCATTATTCAATTGATGGTAAATGATACTATATTTTTGCCTGCAACCATTATTAAGCCACGCCCATCGAGGGAGCAGTTTGAAAGAGATTTTTTAAATACAAAAATACCCGACGATAATATTACCATTGCCCGAAACAATACCAATGAAGCTACCCGACGAATGCTGATGGCTACACTACCAACAGATGGCCGTGAGGCAAGTACGCAATACATGCGGCAGGCTTCGCAAAAATTATATTATTCGGGGCAGGTAGCTCCACAAAATATATTTAACCCCTTTGCCTGGGCAGAGTTTATTAAAGCATGGAAGAGGGGTGACTTTAAGAAAAAAAATTATTAGTATTTATTTTAATACACTCTTTTCTTTCATTTTTCTTGCCTGTTTTTTTTGGAGAAATTGTATGTAGCAATTTTTACCTGTTTGCAATTGCTTAAATTTGTGGTATGCATTTTTATTTACTCGGATTTATGGGTGCTGGCAAAACTCACTGGGGTAAAATTTGGGCCAACATTCACCATTTTGATTTTACAGACCTTGATAGTGAGATAGAGAAAAGGGAGCAGGATACCATTGCTGGGATTTTTGAAAAAAATGGAGAAGATTATTTCAGAAAAAAAGAGGCTGAAGTATTGCGTACACTTTCCCTGCCTGAAAATGCTATCATTTCATGCGGAGGTGGCAGCCCATGTTTTCATGAAAACATACACTGGATGAATAAGCATGGAGTAACTGTTTTTTTTAAAGCTACCCCTTCATATATTCTTGGAAATATAAAGCATGAGGTAAATAAAAGGCCCATTCTTAAAAACACAAATGAAGCTGAGCTTTTATTTTTTATAGAAAAAAAGTTGAAAGAGAGAGAACCATTTTACCGGCAGGCAAAAATTACTGTAGAGGCAGCAACATTAAACCCACAAAGCTTTAAAGAGATTTCCCGTTATTAATTTAATTATATTTATGCATAAAGGTTATTTACAATCAGCATCATTATTAGCTGCGCTTTCTATAGCAATGGGCGCTTTTGGAGCACATGCCTTAAAAGAAATGGTGAGCAATAATGCAGTATCCATATTTGAAACAGGGGTACGCTACCAGTTTTATCATGTATTTGCATTATTTATTATTGCAATGCTTTATAAAGAATTTCCAAATAAATTTATAATAAATGCAGGCAGGTTTTTTATAGCCGGCATCATATTGTTTAGCGGCTCTTTGTATTTATTAACTTTGCTGCAGGCTACAGTAGGCGATGGTTACAATTGGGTAGGAGCTATTACACCGGTGGGTGGGCTTTGCTTTATAGCAGGATGGATTATGTTGTTTATTGCATTGAAGCGCAGGTAAACATATTGTTAGGCAAATTTCCTGTAAAGTGTTACAAGTGTGCCATTATCGTTTTCTATGCTAAATTTTACACCAATATCTTTCATTCTTTTTTTCATATTTTTCAGGCCGTTGCCAAAGCTGTTATTGTTTTCAAAATTTATGCCTATACCATTGTCATGAATATATAGATGAATGCCTTCATCATTATATTCCATTATGATATTAACGACGGTAGCATTAGCATGTTTTACAGTATTGTGTAAAGCTTCTTTTATCACTAAAAAAATATTTCTTCTTACCTCACCATTTACTTCAATGTTTGGAAAATTGGAAGGGAGGGTTATATTGCATTTGATGTTTGGAAAATCTTCAAAATATTTTTGAGAATAGCTGCGAATATAGGCCACCATATTTTCAAAAGAGTCGTTGGTGCTGCTCATACTCCAAATAATGGCGTTCATCTTA
>JAFDXD010000004.1 GCA_018268135.1 Bacteroidota bacterium | reverse complement strand
TATGGAGTTTTTAGCGCTCTTATCAAAATTCTTGTAAAATTACTGTCGGCATAAAAACGGTCTGAGGTATTTCTTCCTTGTATAATTTGCATAGCCGGCGATTGCATAGAATCTTCTTTTTGCTGTAGAAGGCTATAATCGGAGCTGCTAATTTTTTGTGCTTGTATAGCATTTGCCATCAGCACTAAGCTGAGCAGGAAAACTGAAAATTTCATAATGGTAAATGTAAAAAAAGATTTTGCTTATAGATTAATATCGCCGAAGTAAATTGAAATTTAACTAAAGCTTATCAACGGTAAAATGTGGCAACTTTTACTATCCTATTACTTCTTGCGCCAAATGTACTATTTGATTTATCAGGGTATCCCAACTGTATTTCTTCTTTTCATCAATTAAGGCAGGCAAAAAAAATGCTTCCCCTTTTTCAAAATATTCAATAACTTTTTCTGCAATTGAGATTGCATTTGGCTCCGCCACCAATCCTACTTTTCCATCTGGCACCATATCCGGCAATGCGCCTACATTGGTAACTATCATGGGTATTTCAAAATGATAGGCTAAAGGAGTTACCCCACTTTGCGTAGCATGACGGTAGGGCTGTATCACTACATTTGCAGCACACAGGTAGTTCTTTATTTGCTGGTCGGCTACAAATCCGGTTTTCATTATCAACGAGTTTTGTAGGCCGTATTTCTTTATTTGCTGTTCATATATTTTTTCATCTTCATAGTATTCCCCGGCAATCATTAATTTAAGCTCCGGTATTTTTTTTAAAATGAGGGGCATGGCATCCAATAAAATATCGAGCCCCTTGTATTTTCTTATAAAGCCAAAAAACAAGATAATTTTTTCATCTGCCGCTATCCCTAAGTTTTTTCTTGCAACCGCTTGGCTAATCTTTTCTCCAAAATTATCGTAAAGTGGATGCAAAACCTGTATAGCCGGTTTGGTGCTGGTAAATTCTTTTAAGTCTTGCAGCACTTTTTGGCTCATGGTAATAAATGCATCAATGGGCGGAATAAAATATTTTGTAAAAACCCTGTCGTAAAAATGTTTTTCGTGGGGAATTACATTATCAGCAATACAAACTATTTTACTGTGTTTATTTTTTTTTGCTATGCGAAGTATGCTGCCAAAGCATGGGCCCATAAAAGGCATCCAGTATCGTACAACAATAATATCGGGCCTGGCTTTTTTTAATGCAAGGCCGGTTTTTATCCAATTAATCGGGTTTATAGAGTTGATGAGTACTTTAATATTCAAATCAGTTGGGGCAGGCTCTGTAGAATATTGGGTACTACCCGGAAAAAGAAAGGAGGGATATTGAAGTGAAAAAGTGTAGATGGTTACTTTATAATTCTGTTGTTGAAAAGCCCTTGCCAGCCGCTCATTAAATGTAGCCATGCCACCGCCTCTAAGTGGGTATGCAGGCCCAATGATAGCAATATTTTTACCTGAAGCAGCGTTCACTTTTAGTAAAACCTTAGATTGTTTTTCTGATTAAAAATTACAAACCAATTTTTTCTTCTATTAAATACATGTTTCTTTCGGGAGAGTTTCTTGCAATCAATTCGCCAATAAAACCGGCCAAAAATAGTTGCGACCCAATAATCATTGCCAGTATAGCAAAAAAGAAAAGCGGCCTTTGCGTAAGCCCTGTATGGTCAAATAAAAATTTACTCAGCGTTAGATAAATAAAAACCACCAGGCCAAACATAAAAAATAAAGTACCCCACAAACCAAAAAAATGCATCGGCCTTTTGCCAAATTTCCCCACAAACATGATTGAAAATAAATCAAGAAAACCATTGATAAAACGCTCCCAGCCAAATTTGGTAACACCATATTTTCTTGGCCGGTGTTCTACCACCTTTTCTCCAATTTTTTTAAAACCCGACCATTTTGCAAGTACCGGTATATAGCGATGCATTTCGCCATATACTTCAATACTTTTCACTACTTTTTTATTATAAGCCTTTAGCCCGCAGTTAAAATCATGTAGTTTTATCCCCGAACTTTTACGGGCAGCAGCATTAAATAATTTTGAAGGCAGGTTTTTTGAAAAAGTATTGTCATATCTTTTTTTCTTCCAGCCGCTTACAATATCATAGCCTTCGTTTATAATCATATTTCTAAGCTCCGGTATTTCATCAGGGCTATCCTGCATATCAGCGTCCATAGTTATTACCACTTCGCCCAAGGCTGCTTTAAAGCCTTCATTTAGCGCAGCGCTTTTGCCATAATTTCTTTGAAATTTAATGCCCTTTATATTGCTGTCTTTACTTCGCAGCTCTTCTATAATGTTCCAAGAGTTATCTGTGCTGCCATCATCTATAAAAATTATTTCATAACTGTAATGATGGGCGGCCATTACACGCTGTATCCATTGCGTTAGTTCCGGCAGCGATTCATCTTCGTTATACAATGGTATTACTAATGATAAGTCCATCATTTATTAATTTTTTTAATTGCTGTATTGCAAATTATTTTTATTTTTCTGAGATAAAAAACCTGCGCCAATTGCCGCCACCAGCGCCCCAATTATTAAATATTTTAAAGTATTGATGGCTGTCATCATGGGTAAAAATATATCTCTCAATTTTTTTGAATTGGCTTCTATTTCTGCCGGGGTATGGTCGCCCTGCTTTTGAAGCAATTCATTGTTTAGCTTTATTCCATCCTCTAATATTTGAGGATTAAATTTGTAAAAAACATAAGTAAATATCACCATCAGCAATGTTATTACTACAAATGTCTTAAACCCTTCCGAAAAATAATCTTTAAATTTTAAAGTATCGCTATCGGCAGATTTAAAAGATAACAAGCTCCATATTACCGCCGCTACATATACCAATAATATTACAATTTGGTTATTGCCCGATACCGGGTATTTTAAAACGTAAAAAAATACCAAAGATAAAATGATCATTACCAGGGCCGCAAGCACCCCTTTTTTGGTTGCATTTATATTTTTCATTTATTGTGTGGTACCCATTTATTTTTATTTACAATGCCTATCACTTTTCCTTTTAATTTTTTACCTGTAAAAGCTGTGTTATAAGATTTTGAAAGTATATCTTTTTTTTCAAATACCGTTTCTGCTACGGGGTCAAATAGAGTAAGGCAGGCTGTTTCGCCCTCTTTAATTTCGGGCGCTGCAATGCCAAATATTTTTCTAGGTGCCGTAGTAAGTTGTTCAATTAGCCGGGGCAAATCTTTAGCAAAATAATTGACAGCGCCAAACAAAGTTTGCAGGCCGGTCATACCGTTTTTGGCGTATTCAAATTCGCAGGCTTTATTATCACTATGTTGGGGTAAATGATGCGATGCTATGCAATCAATTACACCGTCAGCAATAGCTTGTTGTACAGTCAGCATGTCCTGCTTGCTCCGCAAGGGCGGGTTTACTTTTAAATTGGTATCATAGTGTTGCAGGTCTTCGTCGCAAAACCAGCCATGATACGGAGTAGCAGAGCAGCTAATATTCAAACCCTCTCTTTTAGCTGCTGTAATTAAGTCAATACCTTTTTTAGTAGATACGCCAGTTATGTGCAATTTCGATTTTGTATAGCGAAGTAATTCTATGTCTCTTGCAATCATCAGCTCTTCAGCAATTGCAGGCTTGCCTGGCAGCCCAAGCCTTGTACTTTCAAGGCCTTCATTCATCAATCCATGGGCGCTAATGCTTTTATCATCGGGCATTTGTACAATAGTAGCCTCAATGGCAAGTACATATTGCAATGCCTTTAATAATATACCCGGGCTTTGCAATGGGCTGGTACCATCGCCAAATGCAATAGCGCCACTGTTATGCATATCATACATCTCTGCCAATTCTTTTCCTTCTGCATTTTTACTGATAGCCCCCATCGGGTACACCGTTACAGCCAGGGGAGCGCTTTTTCTAACAATATATTCCACCATATTTTTAGTAGCAATGGGTGGTTGTGTGCCCGGGGTTACCATCACATCAGTAAATCCACCTGCAGCAGCAGCGGCGCATCCCGTTTCAAGCGTTTCTTTATGTTCATAGCCAGGGTCGCAAAAGTTCGCAAATATATCCATCCAGCCAATGCTTACATGCAGGTTGTCCACTGCAATTATTTCATCAGCATTTTCCGAAATATGGTCTGCTATTTTATCAATAATACCTTCTGTAATTAAAATGTCTTTTACCTGGCCATGGTATGGCGAAGAAGAAGAGATGATGTTGGCTTGCTTTATTAAAACCCTCATTATTGTTTTAAGATTTCGCAAATATCCATAAAAATACCGATGCAGCAAATTTGAAAACCAAAACCATTTTTTTAGGAGCTCAACATTTGTATTTCTCTTCAGCGTTGGTCCCGCTTTCCGCTATTACTCCGGCACAAGGCCATAGCACAAGCCCTCACCGGGGTAGCCGCTCCAATCGGGGCTATAAGCCGGGCAGCAAACAATATGGCGGCATTTACAAATAAAAAAATCTCTGCAAAGCAGAGATTTTAAAAGTCGGGTGAACAAGACAATCCTCTAACTTGATTTTGAAAGATTTGGAACAAATTCGGGGAATTTCCGAACTATTTGACCTTAGATAATATTAGAAATAGATTTACTGCAACTCTTAGTAAGTAATTGTCATACCTACCCCCAACCCCATATCACTATCGTAATGTGATGAAAGGGAAATGTATTTTGTAGCAATATATCTTAATCCTGCCATGTATTCTTTATCAGTATTTATCATCATACTGAAACGCAAACGTTTTGTTACAGGTACATCTTCTCTGCCAAATTGGAAACGAAACCTACCATCGCCATCTACACGAAGGTCTGCTACAAACAACATAGGTAAGGTATAAGCAATACCTGCCACAACTGTTTTGCGGTTGTTTTTATTGCTTATTTGCCCGAACCAGTTTTTTTCTTCACTACCAAAAATGTTTTTGGGACCACCTTCTACTTTGTAATGATAGTCAAACCCAATGTATGGATACCACCATTGCATCCTGCCTAAGTATCGCCCTATCATTGTTTCGCTTTCGTAGCCATGCATATCGTGATAGCCCAAATGCCATAGTGTGCTTGCTTTCCATCTTGTATTTGCCAGCATTGCTTCACCATCGCTGCCATTGCTTTCTATACCTACACGACCCATTAAATGAAACATCCTGTCGTCTGCAAACAATTTTCTTTGTGCCAATTTCGGATTGGGTATTTCCGGGTTAACAGGTGAATTTTCGTAACTAAATATTCTACCCATTCCGCTCATCATATGGTATAATATGTGGCAATGAAAAAACCAATCTCCGCTTTCTGTTGCTGCAAATTCTATGGTATCTCTTTCCATTGGCATGATGTCAATTATATTTTTCATGGGTGCATAATCCCCTTGTCCGTTCAGCACTCTAAAGTCGTGTCCATGCAGGTGCATAGGATGCCGCATCATGCTGTTGTTGTATAAAACTATTCGTAGATTTTCTCCCTTCTTTATTAATATCTTATCGCTTTCTGAAACAGTTTTGTTATCCAATGTCCATACATACCTGTTCATGTTTCCTGTTAAATCAAATTTCAATTCTCTTACATTGCCAGGGGGCAATGTTGTTTTTTCGGGTGACCGCAACATGCTGTAATTAAGTGTAACGATGTCTGAACTTTCGGCAGCCATGTTCATGCCTTGCATACTGTTGTTATTGGGCATTTGCATGGTGTGGTTTGAATGGTCGTTGGTTGTTTTTCTTGATTTTCTTTTTGGTTCTTCTCCAGTAATTTCAGGGTACATTACGGTATTCATATCCATTATCTGGTTTTGCATGTGCATTCCTTCCATTTCAATCATATTGCCTTTCATATCCATCATGTCGTTCATCATCTTCATGCCTGCGAAATATTTTGGACGGCTCATTTTTACAGCAGGTACTTTCTCTCCACTGCCCAACCAAATAGATGCAGATTTTGTGCGGTCTTCGGGTGTTACTAAAAATTCGTAACTCTTGTTTTCGGGAATGGTTACTACCACATCGTAAGTCTCTGAAACGGCAATAATCAATCTATCTACTTCTACCGGTTCAACATCGTTGCCATCTGTGGCTACCACTGTTATTTTACCTCCTGAATATTTCAGCCAAAAATAATCCGATGCTCCACCGTTTGCAATACGCAGCCTTACTTTATCGCCTGCTTTAAATTGCGGCAGTTCGTTTTGATTTTTACCGTTGATTAAAAAATTATCGTAGTACACATCCGTTAAATCCATTGCATTCATCCGTTTCCATTCGTTGGTAAGTTTTGTTTTAAACCAACCTTGCTTAATTGCTTCGGCATAGCTTTGCGTACTTCCTTTTTGAACTGCAAACCAATCGGTGGCGGCATGTAAGCTACGATGTACTTCTTCAGGTTTCATATTTGTCCATTCGCTTAAAATAACGGGGACGGTTGGTATATCCCATTCGTTTCTTTTATTCATAATGAACATGCCGTACATGCCGAATTGCTCCTGCAATTCTGTATGACTATGATACCAGTGTGTGCCATGCTGAATGATGGGGAATTTATATAAATGTGTGGTGTGTGGTTTGATGGGAGTTTGTGTAAGGTTGGGTACACCATCTTCTTTGTTGGGCAAAAACAAGCCATGCCAATGCAAGGATGTTTCTTCGTTGAGATTATTGTGTACATAAATCTCTGCCGTATCACCTTCTGTAAAAGTGAGTGTGGGCATCGGGATTTGCCCGTTTACTGCAATGGCTCTCTTTTTCTTGTTACCAAATGTTACAATGGTATCAGCTATATATAAATCGTAGCGTACAGTTCGGGGCGGAGTATTGTTTACAATGGTTTTTATTTTTCCCAAATCAGCTTTGGGCATTGGCATGTTGTTCATTCTATCCATTTGCATGTTGCCCATATCCATTGCCTTTGATTTGGATGTATCATTTGGCATATCCACTTTATCATGCTGCATGTGGTTCATGTCATCAACTTTTTTCTTAGTTGTGTCTTTAGGCATGGGCATTGTTTCCTGCATTTTGCCCTTTTGCTGTTTGGCTTGCTTTGGTTTTTCTTTTACCAGTTTCATTCCACACTTTGGGCAGTTGCCGGGCTTTGTGGCATGTATCTCCGGGTGCATGGGGCAGGTGTAGGTAACCTGCTGTGGCTGTTGTTTTGTATCTTTCTTATTCATATCCATGCCTTTCATATCTTGTGCTTGTGCAAGGGAATAAAATGCAAGAAGGAGTTTTATTATGACTGCCTTTTTCATTGTAAAATATTTTTATTTGGAGCAATCTTTTTTTAAAAATGATTTTATTTGCTTTTTATGAAGCTGCTCTATTGATTTAGCCGCAGTCATTTATTTTATAACATTTTAAAAAGCATACCTGCACTCATTGCTATCATTAACGCATTTTCTATAATAGTAACTGTACTCATGGGCAGGTTAAAAACCGCCCCTAAACAGGCACATTGTATTTTGCGTTTGTTGAATACGCTTTGCAATACGCCTATGATACTTACCGACATTACCGTTAATGTAATGATGTTAGTAAGCAAGGGCTGAAAACCCGTAGCGTAAGCAATGCCCAAAGCCAGTTCAATAAAGGTATAAATTAAGCCCCATGCTTTTATTTGCTTTGCTACAATATCGTACATGGCGTAACTTTCGGCAAAACCTTTTAAATCAAGCATTTTAAAGAATGAGAATGTAAGAAAGAAACCTGCCATAAAAATATTCATTCCCTGCATCCAGTTAAAATTATGCTGCTGCTTTGCAGCCATAAATGCCACTATAGTGATGTAGCAAAAAATCAACAGTATTGGTTTGTAAGTAGCAAACCAGCTTTTTGCCTGTTCTGTCGTTTCGTTATGTTCTATTGCTTCGATGCTGTATTTTTTATCTAATGCATTTTGAAAAGTAGATAAAGAAATATGTTTATCCATGCTGATGGTAGCCGTTTGTTTTTCTTTCGATACCTCTACTTCTGTAACATTTGGCAGCATGAGCAAACTACTCTTTATTTTGACTTCGCAATTGCCGCAGGTCATTCCTTTAATGGTGTATGTATGTGTCATTGAATTAATTTTAAGAACACAAAATTACTTTGAACCTGTGGCAGGGTTGTTACAGAATGATGGAAAGGTTTTGTATTTAATTGTTACATCTGGTCAAGCGACTTGCGGCTGCCGCCTATTTTTTTAAATGCTGATGGCGTAAGCCCTGTTACTTTTTTGAACTGTGCAGATAGATGGGCTACGCTGCTGTAGCCTAATTTCCATGCTATTTCACTAAGGTTGCTTTCATTGTAAATAAGCCATTCTTTTACCTTCTCAATTTTTTGCAGAATAAAAAACTGTTCAATGGTAATGCCTTCTACTTCGGAAAACAAACGGGATATATGGCTGTAATCTTTATGTATTGATTTGGTAAGAAAATCAGTAATGCTGAAATGTTCTTCTATTGCACCATCCTGTACTTTTTGTATGAGCAGGTTTTTTATTTTTTCAATCTGCTGTTGCTTTTGGCTGTCTAACAATTCAAAGCCTAATATTTTCAAATTTTCATTTAGCTGCTGTTGCTGTTTTTCTGTGAGTGGCTTTTTTATTTCTACCTCTCCCATTGCCACATGAAGGGGTTGTAATTTTAATTTTTCAAACTGCTGTTGCACCACCATAATGCAGCGGTTGCAAACCATATTTTTTATGTAAAGCTTCATTGTATTCTAACAATTAGTACCTAAAATTACTCAAAAAGACTTTAGCTTGACATCTGTGATCAACATAACCTTCTCTTGTACTTTAATTGATTAATCTTTAAATTTCGCAATTATGCTAATAAAAATGGGAACAATTGAAACTTTTTAATTCCAATCGCTCCCTTTGGGTATCTGTCGGGTGAACAAGATTCGAACTTGCGACCCCACGCCCCCCAGACGTGTGCGCTACCGGGCTGCGCCATCACCCGAAAAAAACAGGATTGCAAATGTAAAGGCAAAAAGCAAATTTTCAAAAACAGTTTAAATGAAAACTTATCAAAAAGAAAATTGGGGATAAAATGACTTAAAAGATTAGAGCCTGCAACCCCATCCCGTACAGTAGTCGGGACTACCGGGCTGCTCCATCACCTCTCTCTACTGGCGCAGATATGCAGCATGGCATTTGTGCAATGCGTATCTGTGCATTTGAAGCTATTTGATTTTATTGGTAATTTTTTTTAGTGAGTCAGGTTATAGAAAGTTCCGGTTGCTGAGGACAGCAACCGGTATGAAAAGGTGCAGAAGAATTTCGATTGGTGATGACACCATCCGATAAGTCAAATATGTAGCTTTTTCAGCATTAATTTTATTTTTTAACGGCTGCCACCCAAATTTTCTTAACGCTTTTTTTATGAGGCCGGAGCCCAGGCCTTGCAAATCTGTTTTGGCTCATTTTACATAAACCAATAAATGAAAACTAGTAAGTAAGCTAAAAACAACCAGCTAACAATAGTTTTACAGGCATAAATGATTATTTTTGAACTTATCATAAAGAGAGATACCATTATCTCAGCTACTTACAAAAGAAAACGATGTAATACATGGCCAATATATTAATCATTGATGATGAAAAAGCAATCCGTAAAACCCTGTCTGAAATACTAAGTTTTGAAGGATATAAAATTGATGAAGCAGGAGATGGTGAAGAAGGACTGAAAAGATTTAGTGAAAAAAATTACGACCTCGTTTTGTGCGATATCAAAATGCCAAAAATTGATGGTATTGAGTTTTTGGAGAAAGCCAAAACTATTAATGCTGATATCCCAATTATTATGATTAGTGGGCATGGCAATATTGATACCGCTGTGGAAGCCGTTAAAAAAGGCGCATTTGACTACATCAGCAAGCCGCCAGATCTTAATCGCTTACTCATTACTCTTCGCAATGCTACCGAAAAGCAGGAGCTGGTAACCCAAACTAAAGTGCTTAAACGCAAAGTGAGCAGGGTGCAGGAAATGGTAGGACAAAGCAAACCCATACAAAAAATTAAAGATACCATAGAAAAAGTAGCCCCCACAGATGCCCGTATTTTAATAACCGGCGAAAATGGGGTAGGTAAAGAATTAGTAGCAAGATGGATTCATGAAAAAAGCAATCGCAACAATGCCCCGATAGTGGAGGTAAACTGTGCTGCCATACCCGGCGAATTAATAGAAAGCGAATTGTTTGGGCACGAAAAAGGCTCTTTTACATCTGCCATTAAACAACGTATTGGCAAATTTGAACAGGCCAATGGAGGCACTTTGTTTTTAGATGAAATTGGCGATATGAGCCTCAATGCACAAGCTAAAGTATTGAGGGCATTGCAAGAAGGAAAAATTACAAGAGTGGGCGCCGATAAAGATATTAATGTAGATGTACGTGTAATTGCTGCAACAAATAAAGATTTATTAAAAGAAGTAGATGAAAAAAACTTCAGGCTTGATTTGTACCATCGCCTTGGTGTTATCATTATTCATGTGCCTTCTTTAAACGAAAGGCGTGATGATGTACCCCACCTGGTAAATTATTTTTTGGCCTCGGTAGCTGCCGAATATGGGCAACCTGCCAAATCAATAGATAAAGAAGCCATGGATGCTTTGCAACAGTATAACTGGACGGGCAACATACGTGAGCTGAGAAATGTAGTGGAACGCCTGATTATCCTGTCAGGAAAAACCATAACTGCAGAAGATATCAGCCTGTATGTATTGCCAAAAAACTAAGCTGCTATTTGTTAAAAAAAACTTTAATACATCATTTCCTGATACCGGGCTGTAACAATACAGCTCTTATGTAATCTAAATATAAAATGGGTTTACTACTTTTGTGCCCTTAAAAAAAATATAACATGAGTATAGGCTGGATAATTTTTATTGTAGCAACTATTGGTTGGCATATTGGTTTATATGGTATGTTTAAAAAAGCAGGTATGGATGCCTGGAAAGCGCTGATACCTTTTTATAATACCTGGTGCATGATCCAAAAAATGGAGTTGAAAAAAATATGGTTTTTCCTTCAGTTTATTCCGGTAGCGGGGCAATTTATAACCATTTGGATTACCATTAAGTTTGTAGAGCACTTTGGCAGGTTTGGAGTGTTGCATCATGCTGCTACCGTTTTTATTCCTTTTATTTATTTTCCTTACCTGGGTTTTTCAAGTAATGAAAAATATGCCGGCAAGCTGGTGGTAAATAATTATGTAAAATCTTCTGCACGTGAATGGATTGATGCAGCAGCATTTGCTATAGTGGCTGCAACGCTTATACGCACTTTTGTATTTGAGGCTTATACCATTCCTACGCCTTCAATGGAAAAAACTTTATTGGTAAATGATTTTTTATTTGTGAGCAAATTTAGCTACGGCCCACGCATACCCAATACGCCTATTGCCATGCCATTTATCCATAATACCATGCCATACTCCAATTCAAAATCATATTCTGAAGTGCTTGAATTGCCCTATATACGCTGGTTTGCAAGCCCGGTAAAACGTAATGATGTGGTGGTATTTAATTTTCCGGTAAATGATACTTTGATAAATGACCCCGACCAACAGTTTGGCAGCAAAATTACTTATTACGAAGTGGTGAGGCAATTGGGTAGAGAAGAAACATGGAATCGCTATGGCGCTAACATTATTACCCGGCCGGTAGATAAAAGAGAAAACTTTATTAAAAGATGTGTAGCTGTTGGAGGTGATGTATTGCAAGTAGTAAATGGTAAAGTAATTGTAAATGGGAAACCACAACCTGTTTTTCCGGAGAGTGAAAGATATTATAACCTAAGGGTGCCTGCAAATGTATATCCTGATAAAGAAACACTAAAGGCGCTTGGTATTAATATTCACGAAGGAGAAGATATTGGAGATGTAAGGCCAACTGCTGTACCAAATGAATTTCAGGTAAATATTACCAATGAAGAGTTTGCTCATTTAAAAATTCCTGCAGGTTTTAGTGTTACCGACTCTATACAGGGAGAAGATAACAGAACATTTCCTTATTTCAATACCAACCCCAACATACACTGGGGGCCCGATAATTATGGACCCATTACTATTCCACAAAAAGGAAGTACCATACCGCTTACCCCCGATAATATGGTTAGGTACAAGCGATGCATAGAAGTGTATGAAAATAATAAAGTAGAAAACAGGGGTGGGCAAATATTCATTAACGATAAGCCTGCTACTACTTATACATTTAAAATGAATTATTACTGGATGATGGGAGACAACAGGCACAACTCTTTAGACAGCCGGTATTGGGGCTTTGTACCCGAAGATCATGTAGTAGGCAAGGCATCGCTAATTTGGTTTAGCTGGGAAAATGGCCCCAGGTGGAAACGCCTTTTCACTAGCATACATTAAGTATTGTGAAATGAATGTATTTTTTTGCTACCTTCAATAAACGTATATCCTCCTCGTATCAATACCGGGAGGATTTTTTATCCGAAAAAAATACACGTAATGCGAACAGAGGAAATAAAATTTGAATACCAAATTTTTACGTCAAGTGATGAACTGGCGCCTGAAGATAAAACACTTGTAGAAGCAGCAAGAGCCATAACTGCTAAAGCTTATGCGCCTTATAGCCAATTTCATGTGGGGGCTGTAGCCTTATTAAATAATGGGGCATTGGTAAGCGGCACTAATCAGGAGAATGCCTCGTACCCGGTAGGTAATTGTGCTGAAAGGGTATTGCTGGCTACGGCTGCTGTGTTACATACAAATGTGCCTGTAAAAACAATGGCAATAAGCTATCACAATATGAATGCCGGAGGCAAGAGCCATAAGCCCGTATCGCCCTGTGGCATGTGCAGGCAATACCTGCGTGAGTATGAAGAAAGAACCAAACATCCTATCAGGCTTATTTTAACAGGTATGGATGGAGAGGTATTTATCATTAATTCTGTAAAGCAATTACTTCCTTTTTCTTTTGGCAGCGAAGATATGGCTTAAATATGCCTGTACTTTTGTTACGAATATTTTTGCAACATAACTATAACGGATATACGAAAAGTATTAAAATTCTGCCAAACCCCCATGTGAAATGATGATGTGTGATGCCATGTGCAAATGAGCCGAATGACCAGCCCCGACAGGAGCGGCTACCCCGGTGAGGCTTATGTGCAGGGCTTTGTGCCGGAGTAATAGCGTATGGCGGGACGAGTGCCAGGCATTGCAATCATGTTGGGCTGCCTACTTTTTAAAACATAGATTGTACTCCATTGCAATACTTAGCCTCATGCTGCAGCAGCCATTGCTTGCGCCACAATCCGCCACCATAGCCTACCAGCGAGCCGTTGCTGCCAATCACCCGGTGGCAGGGCACTACAATACATACATTGTTTTTTCCATTGGCAGTACCTACAGCCCTAATGGCTTTTTCATTGCCAAGGCGCTTGCTAAATTTTTGATAACTGAGTGTTTTGCCTGGCAGAATGCTTAGCAGGCCATTCCATACTCTTTGCTGAAAGGGCGTTCCCTGCTGCATGATGGGCAAATCGAAGTAAAGATTTTTACCTGTAAAATAATCGTCTAACTGTGCAATGCATTTTTGTAAGATGGGGGTAACGGGTTTTGTAATTCTTTTTTTTATGGCATTTATTTCAGATTGGTTTTCGGTTTTTACAAATAATATTTCGCTGATGGCGTCGCCATTATTTGCAATGCTGAGCAAACCTACAGGGCTATTATAAAAAATTGTTTCCTTCATCATTAATTTTTTAAAAGTACGACATTATGATGGCCATTGCCTGAGTTTTTTGTGCAGTCAATGCTGTCCTCTATTAAAAACGCTTAAGGAATGGGTTGTATATCTACTACGGCTTCTAAATTAATAGGGCCATAAATATGTGGAAACTGCTGATTGACAGAAGGTGAGAGCTCGTATTTTAATGGAGAAGTTAGTTTGGTTTCATCTATATGTAACAAAATTAGCCCGGTTTCATTTTGATAATAACGGTGAAGCACACCCGCTACCTGTTGTTTGGAGCTGGCATGTATAAAACCTTCAATACTAAGAGATGGGGCTTTGTAAGCCCCGTCTGCCTTGGCTTTTAGCCAATTGGTTTGCTGTGTTACATGGTAAATCATTCGCTTAATATATTGGCCAGTGATAATAGTTCATTCATTTTATACTGATTATTGTCATTGTCAAAGCATTTGCTAAACTCTTCCAGCAAAAATTTTATTACCTGCAAATTATTTTTTGGTTTAAAATAACTTGCTACCGGAGGTACGGACAATCGCTTGAAGTAGTTTTCAATATCCTTATGTGAATACATTTGGCCGGTGAGGGCATCTATATAAAATTTTATTTTATCAGATGAGTGAGCAGCGGGGTTTAGCGCTTCAAACTGCCAATCGAAATAAGCTAAAATAAATTGCCGGGGTATGTTAATGGCTTTTACCGGTATATCGAGCAGGTGGCAAAGAATTAAATAAATAATTCCATTGCTGATGGCATTTCCTTTTTTTGTTTCGAGAGCTTTGTTTATCAAAAAATAATCGGGATTGTCGTAACTAATTTCTACCCCTTTTTGTTTATAATAATTAAAAAAAATGCTGTTTATAATATTTATCTGCTCAAGAGGAGTAAGGTAGTTGTTAAGTTCCAGCCATATATTTCTACGAATTTTTTCTATATCCTGCCGGGCATTTTCGGGCAGCATATCAGGGTAATTATATTTTGCAACTAATAATGCGCCATCAAGCAGGGGGCCATTATTAGTTTTCCATTCGGTAAAATCTGTGGTAAGATCTCTAAAGTGCAGGCGGTGTATTAATTGCTCAATTCTTTCCTGCAACTCTTCATTGTGGCTGTTTTCCCACAGGGTTTCCAGGTTGGGGATAATAGCTTTACCGAAAGAAAATATCTTTTCGCTTACTGTGCTGTACACATCTTCGTCGGGGTCATCTATTAAATGAAGCAGGGCTTTTATTTCTTTGTTTTCTTTCAACGGTTGCAAATTTGTAATTGAATATCGTAAAGGATTTATAAATGCTGCGTTAATATTTTTCCACAGTGGTGTAAAAACTGGTTGCAGTATTATAATTTAAAGTTGTATGTAACAAATTACCAACGCTTACGGGTATAGGTAGCATTAAAGCAGGTAATTATTTTTATAAAGAAATTGTAGGAGAAAAGTAAATTAAATAAGCCGATAAAATCGGCTTATTTAAATAGTAATTTCCTTATAGAAAAATATTATTTCTTTTTAGGGACGGCTTTTTTAGTGACTGCCTTTTTTTTGGCTGGCGCCTTTTTATCAAAGGCTTTAGGCTCCTGAGCCGTAATCATTTTTTTTACTTCATCAAGTGTAAGGGTAGCCGCTTCTTCTGCTGTAGTTTTTTTATTTTCTTTATTCAGCCCCAGTTTCAGCATTTTTTTGCCCCAGCGAATAAATGGTCCCCATCGGCCATTTTCAATGGCAATTTTTTCTTCGGGCCATTGTTGAATAAAGCGGTTATTTTCTTTTTCTATTTTTTTGGCAATAAGTTCATTGCAGTCTTTTTGAGTAAGCTCATCAAAATTATAAGCCCTTGGTACATTAATAAACAGGTTGTTCCATTTAATAAACGGACCAAAGCGGCCTTTTCCTTTTGTAATGGGTTTTTCTTCAAAAAAACCTATTGGGGCATCTTCTACCTGCTTTGCAGTGATTACTTCTATTGCTCTTTGCAAATCTACTTCAGTTGGCTCTTCAGCTTTTGGCAATGAAATAAATTGCTCTCCCCATTTTACATAAGGGCCAAAGCGCCCAATATTTACTGATACTTCCTGGCCTTCATATTCTCCCAATGTAAGGGGTAATTTAAAAAGGTCAAGGGCTTCTTCTAAAGTAATGGTTTCAATACTTTGAGAGGATTTTAGTTTAGCAAACCTGGGTTTTTCTTCATCGTTTTGGGCTCCTATTTGTACCATTGGCCCATAGCGCCCCATACGGGCAGTAATGGGTTTGCCATCTTCTGCCTGGCCAAGGCTTCTTTCGCCTACAGCCCGCTCTGCAGTTTCGAGCGTGTGTTCTACACCGTTATGAAACGGGGTATAAAAGTCGCCCACCATTTTGTTCCAAATCATTTTACCATCAGCTATTTCATCAAACTCTTTTTCAATATTAGCGGTAAAAGAATAATCCATCACATTTTTAAAATGCTGGTTTAAAAAATCGGTTACAACCAGCCCGAGATCTGTAGGGAAAAGTTTAGATTTTTCTGCACCGGTATTTTCTTTTTCTGTAAGCTTTGTAATGGTATTATTTTTTAGCTTCAATACCCTGAAATCTCTTTTAATGGCTTCTTTGTCTTTTTTTTCTACATAAGTACGCTTAATAATAGTAGAGATGGTAGGAGCGTAGGTACTGGGCCTTCCAATACCTAATTCTTCTAATTTTTTTACCAGAGATGCTTCGGTATATCTTGCGCCTGCTTTTGTAAATTTTTCGGTGGCGTTCATTTCAATAAAATCTAATGACTGCCCAATGGTAAGAGTAGGGAGCCTGCTTTGGTCTTCTTCGCCTTCTTCATCATCTGTACTTTCGAGATACACTTTTAAAAATCCGTCAAATTTTAATACTTCTCCAGAGGCTGTAAGTTCCTGATGGTTGGTGCTGATATCAATTTTGGCGATTGTTTTTTCAAATTCTGCATCACTCATTTGTGAGGCAATAGTACGTTTCCATATCAGTTCATACAGGCGGTTGAGCTCGGGGTCGCTTACACTGGAGTTTTCAATATAAGTAGGCCTGATGGCTTCATGGGCTTCCTGGGCGCTTTCATTTTTGTTTTTATATTTCCTTATTTGCAGGTACCCGTTGCCGTAAGTTTTGTTTATTTCATCTTTTATGGCTTGCATAGCAGTATCGCCAAGGTTTACGCTATCGGTACGCATGTAAGTAATTTTACCGCTTTCATAAAGTTTTTGTGCCAGCAACATGGTTTTGCTTACGCCATAGCCTAATTTACGACTGGCTTCCTGCTGTAAGGTAGAGGTAGTAAAAGGCGCTGCAGGCGTACGTTTTCCGGGTTTTACCTGTATGTCTTTTACGGTATAATTTGCATTTTTGCAACTTTCTAAAAATTTTTCGGCATCGGCGGTATTATTACATCTAGCACCCTCTGCTTTAAAAGGCACCGTTTTATTATTAATATCTGTAGCCGCTAAAGAAGCTTCAATTTTAAAGCTGCTTACCGGAGTAAAATTATTAATCTCTCTTTCTTTTTCTGCTATTAATTTTACTGCTACACTTTGTACCCTGCCTGCGCTTAGGCCGCCTTTTTGCCCAATTTTGCGCCATAATACAGGGCTAAGTTCAAAACCCACAATTCTGTCGAGTACCCGCCGGGCCTGCTGTGCATTTACCAAATCCATATTAATAGTACGTGGGTTTTTTACCGCATTTTCTATGGCAGGCTTGGTGATTTCATGAAAAACTATGCGCTTGGTGGTTTTAGGATTAAGTTTTAACACTTCTGCCAAATGCCAGCTAATGCTTTCTCCTTCTCTATCCTCATCCGATGCAAGCCATACTTCTTCACTTTTTTTTGCAATTGCTTTTAAATCGCTAACTACTTTGGCTTTTTCGGCAGGTACTATATATTTTGGGGTAAAATTGTTTCCAATATCAATGCCCATATCATTTTTTTCGAGGTCTCGTATATGGCCATAACAACTTTTTACTTCAAAGTCTTTACCAAGAATAGCTTCAATGGTTTTTGCTTTTGCCGGGCTTTCTACTATTAATAAATTTTTTGCCATATTTTTTTACCGCCTTTTTATAAAATTTCTACTTTATTATTTTGGGCTATATTATCGTTTTTGTTGGTTGCTTTAGTATATTTTACATAAAAAATAAACCAATTTGCAACCGGATGTTAGAGGCTGTTTACTGTTTTTATTTAGTAAAAACTGTTTATATTTTTGCCTTCCAAAACACTGCAATATTAGTTTAAAATTAAAAAATCAACATTTTTTGTATAAAAAAAGGCTTACAGGTTAACTTTCTAAAAAATTAATGACGGCATTTTTTACCACTTCATCTTTGTATATTTTACTATGGCCAAGCCCTTTGGTGATTAAAAATTGAACATGGCTAACCTTATCATTTTTTATTTTTAGTGCATCCGACAGGGGAGTAATTTCATCCTCTTCATCATGCACCCAAAGAAAATTAGCGGGAATGTTTTTTATTGCTCTTCTAATAGAAAACCAGTGAGGATGATGACCCGAAACGGTAAAAATATGATTGTAAATGGCTGTTTTTAGTTTTTCAATTTTAAGATGAAGCATTTTTAAAATTGAATTGATGGCAGTAGTGGTTTCGGTAGCTGGCGCTATGAGTACAATTTTAATATTACTACTTACCTGCATTTGTTCCATGGCAAGGCAAAGGGCTAATCCGCCAAAAGAGTGTGCTATAAAATATTGTATTGGGCCGTATTCTTCTATTATTTTGTGCACCATGTTTTTATATTCTATAGCAGTTAAAGTAGTGCCGTCACTTTGCCCATGCGCCGGTGCATCAAATGCTATCACTTCATAATTTTTTTGTACCAGTGCATTAATATAATTGTCGAACTTATAGCTGTAGGAAGAAAACCCATGTAACACCAGTATTTTTTTGGCCTGAGGGTGATTAAACCTAAAACCCCTGATTTTAATATTATCTAATAAAAGCTCTAGTTTTTCAGCATTTTTAAAGATGGGAGTTTCTTTTGGTTGACCATTTTTAATAGGGGTGCAAAATATTTTAAAAGCATATTGGGCAGCTCTGCGTTTACTGATTAGTGATAGGGAGTAAATCTTTAGTTTTATATAACTAAATATTAATTTTTTCTGTACATTCATCTTTGCAAAGTTACCATAAATATGAAAATAGCGATTGTAGGATCAGGCAATGTGGCTACAATATTAGGTAGATTGATTGTGAAATCTAACCACACCGTTTCTCAAATTATTAGCCGGAATATATTGCATGCAAAAGAATTGGCAGAAGAACTTAATGCTTCTTACAATGATTTTTCAATACCTGTAATGGATGATGCAGACCTTGTTATATTGGCCATATCAGACTATGGTTTTGAAAATTTGTTTTCAAGCATCATAAAGAATGATAAACTGATTGTACACACTGCCGGGGCTATTCCAATGGAAGCTCTTCAAAAATATTCTAAAAACTATGGGGTGCTGTACCCTTTGCAAACATTGAGAAAAGAAGTAGATATATTACCGGAGATACCTTTTTTAATAGACGGGTCATCTGCAGAAGTATTAAATATTATTGAAGCATTTGCAAAGAGCATATCTAATGATGTGCAAAGAAGCAGTAATGAAGACCGTATAAAATTACATGCTGCTGCAGTGATAGTGAGTAATTTTACCAATTACCTATACTCTATTGCCGAGGATTTTTGTAAGAAAGAAAATGTAGATTTTAATTTACTGAAACCACTAATTAAAGAAACGGCAATCAGGGTACAAAAACATTCGCCAAAAGATGTACAAACCGGCCCGGCCATTCGTAAAGATATTAATACAATGGATAAGCATTTGCGCCTGCTCTCTCAGCATCCAAAACTTAGAACAACATATCTGCGCCTTACAGATAGTATTATGAACCCCTAATGGTTAATGGTAAGTTTGTACAATATCTGTTTGTACTCTAAAGGGGTCAAGAGGTTTTCCATTTTTATCTAAAGGATCGCCTACATATATTTCATAAGGCAGCCCGGTTTTCTTTTTCTTTTTATCTTTTACAAAATCGCTCAATACTTCATACGCTTCATAAGTAAGATTGTAGGGGCCAAAAAAGTGTGCTACTACTGCACTATCCCCACCAATATTTTTTATAAAAAAACCTTTGGGAAGTTTGGCGGGTTTTTTATCTACAGGAATACCGGCTTCAAAAAATATAGGAGCTTTTTGAGTTTGGTACCAGGCTAGCGGAGAGCCATTTATTTTTAATTTATTTTTTTTGATAACGGATGAAATTTTTGTACCATATATTTCTGCCAGTTTGATGCTGATGCGCTCCTGAGTAGCTGCGCTATCTTTCATATACAAAATAATTTTCTTTGCCGCAATGGTATCAATAATATTGATAATGGGTGCCTTGGGTGTATTCTTTTTTATGGGTACCGGGGGAGCTACTTTTGCCCTGACAATTTTTATGCTGTCTGCTCCATTGGTATGATTATTATCTTTATGATTGCAGGCAGCAAGGTAAACGAGTAGGATGCAGAGAGGAATGATTTTATTTCTGAGGGATTTTTTTATAATCATTCTACAATTTTTTAAAGGTTAATTACAGGCAAAATAAACATTCTGTGGCTAAAAGTACAGAAAATGAGATACAGATTTTCCATAATTAGTAATTTAAAGTAGGTTTGCACTCCGAAATTTGCAATATGTATAATATAACGTTTAAGTTTGAGCAGAAAGGATTAGATCCGATAACGATAAATAATGTGGAAGATGGCCAGTCTATTTTGGAAGTAGCACTAAAGAATGATATTGACCTGCATCACAATTGCGGAGGAGTATGTGCCTGCAGCACCTGCCATGTGTATTTAGAGCAGGGAGATGATATGGTGGAAGAATTGAGTGATAAGGAAGAAGATTTTATTGACAGGGCAGTAAACCCAAGATTAAACTCAAGGCTTAGCTGCCAGTGTGTATTGCAAGAAGGAGATGGGGATATCATTGTAAAATTGCCCGACCAAACCCAATTTTTAGGTGAGTAAAGCGGCTGTTTTTTTGGCTCTTTTTAATTAAAAAAATATTTATTTGTTATGACATTTGAACCGCCCATTTACTGGAACGATTATGAAGATATTGCCCTGAAACTTTATGAACGATTTGGAGATGATTTTAATGAAGCAAAAATTTACAGGATACGATTTACAGATCTTCATAAATGGGTGTTGGAGTTGCCACACTTTGCCGGCAAGCCCGAAGAGAGTAATGAAGGGCATTTAGAAAAAATTCAAAGTACATGGGTATATGAGTGGAGGGATGCTCAAAAGTAATTGACTTAATAAAACTTCAGCTTTAGTATTTATTTACATTTTTGCAATTATGAATGTACTTTCTCTTTTTAAAAACATACAGTTAATAGTGTTAGATGTAGATGGCGTATTAACCGATGGTACTTTACTATTGCTGGAAGATGGACAGATGGCTAGAAGAATGAATATAAAGGATGGCTATGCAATGCAACTAGCTATAAAAAAAGGTTATAAAATTCTCATCATCTCCGGCGGTAATTCAGAAGCTGTAAGAAGCCGTTTGCAAAAATTAGGTATAACAGATATTTACCTTGGCGCTACCAATAAAAAAGAAATATTGCTGAAGTATGTAGCACAACATCATTTACCCTGGTCCCAGGTTTTGTACATGGGTGACGATATCCCTGATATTTTTCCGATGCAAATGGTGGGAATGGCCTGCTGCCCGGCAGATGCAGCACCCGAGGTAAAGTCGGTATCACACTACATTTCACCCATTTCGGGTGGCAATGGTTGTGTGAGAGATGTTATTGAAAAAGTACTCAAATTAAATAACCACTGGGCAGAGGATGAAAGCATTGCTTCCGTATAAATAATAGTTCATTTATTTGCTTCCTATTCAATTAATTTTGCTTTACAGCAATTAACTATGAAATTAGCTAAAGCATTTTTACAACTTGTTCGCTGGCCTAACCTGGTATTTATAGCTCTTACGCAATTCTTGTTTTATTTTTGTGTTTTTGATTCTTTTATTTCGGAGCCTGGCTATGTACACAGGCATTTACTTTTTTATTTGTTGATGTTGGCTTCAGTATGTATTGCAGCAGCAGGATACATTATAAACGATTATTTCGATTTGCAGATAGATGCTATTAATAAACCACAAAAATTAATTGTAGATAAAATAATAAAAAGACGATGGGCAATCATCTGGCATTGGGTTTTATCTGCATCAGGCATTGCTCTCAGCTTGTTTATCAGCTATAAAACCGGAAGTTGGATTATTGCAATTATAAATTTTGTTTGCGTAGTATTGCTGTGGTTTTACTCTACCACATTTAAAAAAAAGTTATTAACCGGTAATGTCATTATAGCTGCACTAACAGCCTGGGTAATTGTAGTAGTGTATTTTTTTGCAGGTGCAAGCCTGGGTATTTGGCAGCATCAAACATCTTTGATAGATCAAAGAAAATTTTTTAAATTTTGTATTTTATATGCCGGCTTTGCGTTTATAGTATCCTTAATTCGAGAAGTAGTAAAAGATTTGGAAGATATGGATGGCGATGCAAAATATAATTGCAAAACCATGCCCATTGTGTGGGGAGTGCCGCCCAGCAAGGTTTTTACAGCCGTATGGATTATTGTATGTATTGGCGCATTAGTAGTAGTACAACTTTATGTCTGGCAGTCTGGCTGGTGGTATATTGCTTTGTATATTATTTTTTTAATTGTAGCGCCCTTGTTTTATATTTTAAAAAAACTATACCAGGCAGAGCAGCCTTCTGATTATCACAGTATCAGTAGTATGGTAAAGTTTGTAATGCTCACTGGTATTTTATCCATGATATTTTTTATTTTTTTGAGTTAAGGGAATATGAAAAAAATAATTTTAGCATCTCAATCTCCCAGACGCAGACAATTACTTGAGTGGGCTGAAGTACCTTTTGAAGTAATAGTGTCTGATGCGGATGAAAGCTTTCCAAGCCATTTATCCTTTGAGGAAACAGCCATACATATTGCCAGAAATAAAGCCAATGCAGTATTAAATAAAAATGCTACAAGCCTGCCGATATTAGCTGCCGATACCATTGTAGTATGCAATGAAACCATTATCGGCAAACCCAAAAGCAGGGAAGATGCCATTACTATTTTGACAAAGCTTTCGGGTAATACACACCAGGTAATAACCGGCGTAATAATATTGTATCACGAAAAAGAAATTGGATTTGCTGATGTTACCACAGTGCATTTTCATCCACTTACAAAGGAGCAAATAATTTTTTACATAGATAAATACCAACCTTATGATAAAGCAGGAGCTTATGCCATACAGGAATGGATTGGCGTAGTAGGTATCCGCTCAATTGAAGGCGATTTTTATAATGTAATGGGCTTGCCCGTAAGCAGGGTAGTACAAGCTCTTGAAAATATTTATTAATGAGATAATACAAATTTATCTTTTATTATGCTGCCTGAACCCGTGAATTTATTATTGTATAAATGATGTACAGCCCTTACCAAATCTTCATACTGAATAATTATTTTATTGGGATTGCTATTTGAAAAATCATTATTTGTAATAACAGACCTTTGTACACCAAATAAATGAATCAATGGTTTGTCATCAGAATTATTGCAATTACTTATATTATTGTTAGTAAAAATTAGGTATGGCCCCATGGTGCTTTCGTCGTTTCCTCCTCTTAGCATTGCAAGAATTTGACCGGAGCAATCATTAAACTTGTTATTTACTATTTTTAATTTTTCTACATTGTACAAGCCTTTCTTATCCGTTTCATTTGTAAAATTAAACAGCTTGCCATTGCAATGAGTAAATGTATTATTGCTGATAATGATGCTGTCTGTTACGCTGTATTTGGCTGCATTTAAAAAACAACCATTGAGATTACTAAAACTGGCATTGCTGATAACAATATTGCTATGGTTACAACTTCCGGTGGTATCAGTAGTTATAAAATTATTTACCTCACTTAATTCAATACCAATATTCTTAAAACTAACTGCAGCGCCTGCTTTTATTTGAAACAGGTAGTTGTTGTTTGAAAAAATAAACTTAACAGGGGTTTTGTTGCTACTTGTAAAAGTTATATTGCCCGAAAGATTTAGCGCTTTTTCAAACTCGTATGTTTTCCCTTTTAAATTTATTGTAAGGCGGCCATTTTTATTGTTACTAATTTGTGATTCTACTTCCGAAACATTCATACAACTCACCGTTTTATTTACTTTGGAAATTACCGGGTATTTGAACCATTTTGCACCACAATTTTCTTTTGCATTTTTTTCTATTTGCAATATCAATGCATCATTTTTAAACCCGGGATAGCCGGATAAATTTGTTATACCTCTTTTTTTGCCCTCCATTATTAAAGAATCCGGAATAGGGTATTGATTGTACATATTTGAAATCGGTAGTCCAGCAACATTTTTTGTATTTATATTTGATTTAATAAAACCTTCAACAGTAGCCTGCTTTACAGAATTGCTTACCAGATTTCCTGCAAAGTGGATGCCTTCCATACTATCGTATTTAGTGTAAATTTCTTTATCAATATTATTGTAGAAGACATTATTTAAAAAGGCTACATTTTTTGGAGGCACTGTTCGTTCTGTATCGCTTCCAATACCAAAACCAATAGGAGTACATTGTATAAAGCTGTTATTGGCAATTACTGCATCTGTAACAGGTACATACCTAAATGCAGGCGAATTGGGCACTCCGTTCATAATTGACAATGGAGATTTAAACCATTCGCCCCTGCATTTGTAAAATAAATTATTAATGACCCATTGCCCTTTATTAATAATTCTTACTCCGCCTGAGCCATCTTTACCATTGCCTAAAAAAATATTATTTATCACTGTATTATTATTTCCATGCCGCAATACTACACTGCCCTGGCACTCTTTAAACAGATTGTTTTTTATCACATTGTTTCCCGATTTTATTGATACAATTTCTGTTTCGCCATCACAGTGCTCAAAATAATTATCGGTAATTTGTGTGTTAGAGCTATACTGGCATTGTTCCGATACACCCACCCTGATTATTTCTCCTGAGTTGGAAGCAAGCGGTAGCCTAAATCCAAAATAATTGTGATCAATCGAATGAAAATTTTCCCAGCTTTTTTCATTATCTAAAATTACAGCAACCTGCACCCCCATGTTTTTTTTGTCAAAAAAACTGCAATGATCTAACCGGTTATTTTTTCCATAAAACATTACCCAATAATTTTCCGACATTCTTTTTGGGTTATTAAAATTATTGATAACAGTATTGGTTACCCTGCAATGGTTGGCAATTTCATTAGAGTTTATTCTAAATTTTATAACTGCATCACCTGCAAACCCATTGGTAAAATACAAGCCATCTACTACTATAAAACTACCGCCAATAGCGAGTTTCGACTGCCCGGTAATCACCACTTTGCCGGCTTTTTCTGCTTTAAAGATGATGGGTTGCTCTTTAGTGCCATTGCAATTGAGGGCAATATTTACATTTTTCCATTCGCCATTTTTTAATACAATTGTATCTCCGGGTTTCGCCATATTATTGGCTTGTTGCAATTCGCTCATGTTTTTTACAGGCATGGTTTCAGCCATTGCTGTTTGCAGAGCCCCTATAAAAAAAGTATAAAACAATATTTTTTTCATGTTGTTTATTTTAATTTTTTGGCATTGATTTTAAGAGACGATTCCCTTGCTATTAATTTTGTTTTTATTATCCTTTCACTAAGGTCTATATTATCCATGTTGTGCATAGTTTCTATAAAAAGTTTAGCAGCTAATTTTCCTACTTCAAATGATGGCTGTTCAATGCTGGAGATACTTGGTGTAAGAAGGTTTAATACCGGTTCATCATTAAAGCCAATTAGCCCAATATCATTAGGCATTTGTAATCCCTTTTTTTTAATGGCCAACATAGCGCCCAAAGCCATACGATCACTAATTGTAAAAATGGCATCGGGCCTTTTTTTTAATGAAAGCAATTCTTCTGTTGCAAAGAATGCATAATCCTGATTAAAGTCGCAATGAATGATGAGGCTTGGATCAATTTTTATTTTATGTTTTTTTAAAGCATTTTTATATCCATCTAACCTGCTATTGCTAATTTCAAGATTTTGCGGGCCAGCTAATACTGCAATGCGTTTATAACCCTGCTCTATCAAATGCTCTGTAGCCATAAATCCTCCACCGGTATTATCAATCCTTACACTGGGCGCTTTCAATTGTGATGCAACCCTGTCAAACACCACCATTGGAATATTTTTCTCCTGAATTTTTTTGAAATGGTCGAATGAATTTGTTTCACTTGAAACCGATACTATAAACCCATCCACACCTCTGTCGAGTAGCCTTCTTGCATTTAAAATTTCTCTTCCATACGATTCATTGCTTTGGCAAATGATAACGGTATAGCCCGCTTCAAGTGCTACTTCATCAATACCTCTTACCATCATGGATAATACATAATCAAGATTAGGTACAATCACTCCAATGGTATGCGTTTGCTTGCTTCTTAAATTGAGCGCTAACTGGTTGGGTTGATAATTTAATTCTTCCACCAGGGCCATAACTGTTTTTTTTGTTTCGGCACTTACATCAGAAGCATTGCGTATGGCTCTTGAAACTGTGGATACAGAAATGTTCAATTGACGGGCAATATCTTTAATTGTAGGAGGCTTATTAAGCATAAATAATTATTGTGTAAACAAAGCTAACCTTAAATCAAATTCGAGAATACCGGTATCGTTACCGGTACCGTTGTCGGTCTGAATATTTAGTTTTTAAGCATTTTTGTGTGTTTTTTTAAAATATATTTTAATAAATATTCTTTATTATTTAAAAACTTCTAATTCGCTTTTGGAGGGTAGGTATAAGTTTAAAACTTAGTATTGTGTGAGTTAATTTTTTTTCGGCTCTTTATTGAGGTCAATTTTTAGGCACAGACAACATAATTTTTTTTAATTATTCAAAAAATATCAAACGGATTTTATCAACTTAAAAATATAAATATGAAAGGAAAAATTGCAATCGTAACAGGAGGGGCAAGAGATATAGGCAGACAGGTTTCTTTAAAGCTAGCTGCTGCCGGCGCTAAGGTTTGTGTAAATTATTTTGAAAACAAAGAAATGGCAGACGAAACCATTAAGCTAATAAAAGAGGCCGGCGGAGAGGCTATTGCCGTGCATGGCGATATGACGAAAGCTGCTGATGTAAATAATCTTGTAAGTGAATGTGTAAAATCATTTGGTAATGAAATTCATATTTTAATAAATGTTGCAGGTGGGTTAATGGGAAGAAAATTATTGCCCGATTTGGATGAGGCTTTTTGGGACAGTGTAATGGATGTTAATTTAAAATCGGTGTACCTGGTGAGCCGTGCGGTAGTGGCACACATGAATAATGGTGGAGCAATTGTAAACTTTTCTTCTCAGGCTGCAAGAGATGGAGGAGGTGGAGGTTCATCTGCCTACGCAGCTGCTAAAGGCGGGGTGCTCACATTTACAAGGGCAATGGCAAAAGAGCTTGGCCCCAAAGGTATCCGTGTTAACTGTGTATCGCCTGGTATGATTAATACTACATTTCACAACACTTTTACTAAGCCAGAAGTAAGAGTAAATGTAGCTGCAGCTACTCCATTAAGAAGAGAAGGCAAATCAGAAGAAGTAGGCAATTTGGTTTTATTTCTTGCCAGTGATGCTGCATCATTTATAAATGGGGAAAGCGTAGAAATAAATGGCGGTACTTATTTTGTTTAATTGACTGTTAGCACAGAGTTGTGCATTTTTTTTTAAAAAAAGATTGCTTGCAAATGAATAGGATTGTATTAATACTATGTATATTTTATTTGCCTTTAACTGTAAAGGCACAGCATCCTATTACTTTTTTTACAAAACCCGAAGCAATAAAGCTTAAGCAATTACTAAAAGTTTACCCCTTATTAAACCAATCATTTACCAGTATAAAAAATGATGTAGATAAATACATAGGAGTAGATATAGATGTGCCGGTACCTAAAGACCCGGCTGGGGGATACACGCATGACAGGCACAAAGCCAATTATACCCTGATGTTTAACAGTGGTATTTTGTACAATCTTACCGGCAATAATCAATATGCCATTATTGTAAAAAATTTACTTCTGAAATATGCAGCGTTAAACCCCACTTTAAAAAACCATCCACAGGCTACAAGCAACTCACCGGGTAGAATTTTTTGGCAGGCATTGAATGATGCAAATTGGATGGTTTACTCTGGTATGGCTTATGATTTAGTGTATAATGCATTAAGTGAAAAAGATAGAAAGATTATTGAAGATGGAGCTTTTAAACCGGAAGTAGATTTTTTTACACACGATTTAAAAAATTGGTTTAACCTTTTGCATAATCATGCAGTATGGGCATGTGCCGGAGTTGGCATTATTGGCATTGCTTCTCACAACAACGATTATGTGGAAATGGCATTGAAAGGAACTGCAAAGGATGGCAAGCGTGGATTTATTGCACTGATGGATAGTCTTTTTTCTCCCGATGGATATTATACCGAAGGACCTTATTACACAAGGTATGCATTGTTGCCCTTTGTACTTTTTGCTAATGCACTAAATAACAGCCGGCCTTCTTTAAAAATATTTGAGCACCGCAATAAAATTTTGCAAAAGGCATTGTACACCTGCATTGAAGAAACAAATCTTGATGGAAGATTTTTTCCATTGAATGATGCCATAAAAGAAAAAGATTATACTACCAACGAACTGGTAACGGCAATAGATATTTTTTGGAAAGTATATGGACCCGATAAAAATTTATTGCCCATTGTAAAAAAACAGGGAAAAGTACTGCTCAACATTGGGGGCGCATCCATTGCCGAAGCATTGCAGACAAATAAAAATATACCTGAGTATTTTCCTTATAAAACTATTGAAAGTACAGATGGCGCAAATGGAAATGAAGGCGGGCTTTCTATTTTTAGAAATGGAACTGGTAAAAACTTAAGCAGCCTGCTGTTTAAATATACATCGCATGGCCTTTCGCATGGCCATTTTGATAAGTTAGGCATTATGCTTTTTGATAAAGGAAATGAAATACTTACAGATTATGGTTCTGTAAGGTTTGTAGGGATTGAGCAAAAATATGGAGGCAGGTATTTGCCCGAAAATAATACTTATGCTGAGCAAACAATTGCTCATAATACTATTACGGTAGATGAAGCAAGTGATTTTGGAGGAAAGGAAGCGACTGCAGAAAAATTTCATTCACAAAAATTATTTAGCAGTTACACAAATTTAAATGTACAGGTAGCTTCTGCAATGGAAGATAATGCATACCCAGGCACACTTCTACAACGTACAGTGTATATGCTGCAACTGCCAGGCGATAAAAAAATTATTGCTGATATCTTTAATGCACATTCAGCAATTACGCACCAGTATGATTTGCCTTTTCACTATATTGGTCAACTGATTAATACTTCTTTTAGCTACAACCCTTTTACAACAAAGCAGCAGGCGTTGGGTAAAAAAAACGGGTACCAGTTTTTATGGAAAGAAGCGGAAGCTACTATTGGAGACACAACCATACAATGTACATTCCTAAATAATGGTACTTATTATTCTATTTCTTCTTTAATTCAGGACTCTGCACAAATCTTTTTTACACGTACCGGTGCCAATGACCCCAATTTTAATTTAAGGCATGAGCCTGCATTTATTATTAGAAAAAAGGGCAACAACCAATCATTTGTAAATGTGGTAGAGATTCATGGAAAATATGATTCAATAAACGAACTCTCTTATAATTCGTATCCCTCTGTGAAACAAATCAACTTATTGCAGAATGATGATAACTACACGATTGCAGAAATTAAAGTAGATAACAATACTTTACTGATTGCACAATGCAATAAGGACTTTAATGTTGACAGTATGCATTTTGCTAACGGTCTAACATGGAAAGGGCCTTTTTTAGTATGGTATAATGGAAAGAAGTTGTAAATAAAAGAAACGTAAATCCTTTAAAACAATTAAATCTTAACAATGGAAACAAAGCCACATTTGAGTGTATTTATTAATAACAATAATATGGAATGGGAACAAACTGATGCAGGAGTAAAAAGAAAAATTATGTGTTTTGATGAAAAACTAATGCTTGTAAAAGTGCATTTTGAAAAAGGTGCTATCGGCACTTTGCACAGTCACCCTCATTCTCAAATTACGCATATCAATAAGGGAGTGTTTAAAGTTACAATTGGAGATGAGGAAAAAATATTGTCAATGGGAGATGCATTTTATGCTCCGCCAAATACCATGCATGGCGCTGAATGCCTGGAAGAAGGAATACTGATAGATACATTTAGCCCCATGCGTGAAGATTTTTTAAAATAAAAAAGGCTTTGTTCACTACTAACTACTAAAGATTAAATGCTGCAATATGAAAAAAATATTTTTTACTAATTTACTATTTTTTTTGACCACATTTCTTTATGGTCAAACTACTTATTACTGGGTAGGAGGTACAGCATCTACCAGTTTTACTTCCAATACAAACTGGAATACGGCATTGGATGGTAGCGGTACTTTCAGAACTGCGGCTGCCAGTACAGATATCTTAATTTTTGATGGCACAAATGTAGGAGGAGCTACACCCACTACAGGTTTAGTTACCGCCACTGCAAGCTCAACCAGCGCAGCCGCATTGATTTTGCAAAATGGTGCCAATGTAAATATTGGCCGTAGTTCTGTAGGAGCTGCTACTATTACCATTGTAGGCGATGGTACCCCTGCTGATGATTTATTTGTAGGTGCCGGAAGTACACTCACCACCGGTATGGCAATTTATAATTTTGATGTACAAATAATTTTACCTGCAGGGGCTACCGGTTTAGTAAAGGGCGCTGTGTATTTAAGCCCATTATCAACGTCGGTGCATACACGAAGTTATATTACTGCTTCTACTGCTAACTCATTAGTTTTTGATACAGGGTCTTCCTGCTCTATTACTGATTCTACGGCAAGCTCAGGTTTTAATGGTTCTGTTGCCGGAAGCATTAGCTTCAAAAGTGGGTCATCTTTATATTATTATTCCGGACGAAGCCCGTTTGGAAATAACTCTACTACGCAGTTTATAAATTTTGAGCAAGGTAGCAACCTTTATTTTAGGGGATCAAATGTAAGTTACCTTGATGGCAGCTCTTACTCAAGCTCATCCTGGATAAACAGAAAAACTTTTGCAAATGTTTTTATACAAAATAATGCAACAGTAAAAGCAGATGGCCCTGCCAATAAGATAGAGAATTTTACCATTGACAATGGATGTACTTTTAATACTCATACAAGTGGTGTTACTCCAATATTAAATGATTTAATAGTAAACGGTACACTCAATGGTCCTGCTGCAAGTACCAATACTATTGTAATGGGAGGCAATACGCCTCAAACTATTGCTGGAAGCGGCTCTATTGATTTGCCCACTCTTACCATTGCCAATTATAGTAATGTAATATTATCCAGATCGGTAAATGTATTAGGCTCAACAAGTATTGCCGGCAAAATTAATTTTGGTAATTTTCAATTAACCGGCTCCGGTGATTTTACTTCGATGGTAAATAATACTGCAACTTCAGTAACAGGAAATACTGTAGCAGGGTCTTATCAAATAACAAATGTAACAGGATTATTAGCAAATAATACAGGCCTTGCAATTACTGGCGCTGGACTTTCTGCTAATACAAATGTAGTAGGTTTCTCAGGCTCTAATGCTGTAATACTTTTATCAAAACCTGCTACCACTACAGCTTCTGGTGTCAGCTTTACTTTTTTTAGTGATACTGCTACAATGGTTACGGCAAACCCAAATGGGATGGATAGCATAACAGGAAGTGTGGTGGTAACAGGAAATAAAGATTATCAGTCAGGCACAAATTATATTATTAATGCAGCCACTACATCGCCATTTGGTATTAGCAGTGGAAATACAAATACTTTTATCAATGCAGGAAGTGTTGAAATTAATGCTGATGTTACTGTCAATAAGAGCATTAATATTTACAATCACATTTTGGTAAATGGCAAAATAAATTTGCGCCCATTAGATACTTTACATTTAATAGGAGCAGCAAATATTGCCGGGGTATTTGGGCCTGCAAAATATATTGTAACTGCTGTTGATAACTCTACAGGTAATAAAGCCATTGTGATGCAAGACCAGGTAGGCACCGCCACAGTTATGCCAATTGGCTCTCCCAATTTTTATTTACCCGTAACTATTACGCCATCTACCGCTGCCGGGTTTAGCACTACAGTGTTTGAAGGCATTACTTCAGATGGTACAGTTTCGGGCACTCCATTAACTGCCATGCAAAAACAAACAGTTGTAAATGCAGTTTGGCAGGTGAATAGTAGCAATGCAGGTAGTAATACTAATATTCAATTAAACTGGGATAATGCTTTGGAAGGAGCAACATTTACTACATTGCCTGATACTTCAATTGGTATAATTTACAATCAGGGAGGGTCATATACCTTGCCAATTGGTACAGGCGATAATACTAATAATTCAGCAACAGCAATCGTAAATAATTTAGGCTCTTTTAGTGTAGGTTCCAAGCCTCCAACACAGCCATTTATTTTTAATGCTATCCCTTCTAAAATTTATGGCGATGATGATTTTAGCGGAGGAGCCATTAGTTTAAATACCACTCAGCCTATTACATATAGCAGTGATAATGCAGCAGTAGCAACTATTGTAGCAGGCAATATACATATAACAGGCGCTGGCACAGCAAATATTACTGCTGCACAAGCAAGCGATGGTTTTTATCCTGCAGCAAATATTTCTCAAATACTAACAGTAGATAAAGCCGGTATTACAATAACTGCTGATAATAAAATTAAATTTGAACAAACTGCAAACCCTGTATTAACGGCTACCTATACTGGATTTGTAAACAATGAAACCGAAGCTGTATTGTTAACGCCTGCTATCCTTACTACTACAGCAGTATTAACTTCTCCGGCAGGCAATTACCCTATTACTGTAAGTGGCGCCACTGCCGCTAATTATAATATTACTTTTGTAAATGGCACTCTTACAGTACAGCCTAAGCAAAATCAAACAATTACTTTTAATACACTGCCCATAAAAACTTATGGCAATGCTGACTTTGCAGCAGGGGCAAGCAGTACTAATAATACCATACCAATTACTTACCAAAGCAGCAATAACAATGTAGCAACTATCATTGGCAATAACATTCACATTACAGGTGCCGGTACAGCTACTATTACAGCTTCTCAGGCAGGTAATGATGGCTATTTTGCTGCTGCTAATGTTTCAAAAACATTTACGGTTAACAAAGCTAATCTCAACATCAAAGTTCGTGATACCGTTAAAACAGAAGGAGCCCCCAACCCTGAGTTTACCACTGTTTATACAGGATTTGTATTAGGCGAAACGGTTGCAAACCTGCTTACAGCTCCGATGGTAGCAACTACCGCTACTACAAATACGGTGGGAGGATATTACCCGATTATTCCATCTGGTGCAGCTTCTAACAACTATAACATATCTTATACTAACGGAAGGCTTACCATCAACCCGGCAACTGGTACCATCAATACTTCATTTAAGGCATGGATGGTAAACAGCAGTACCCTTATGGTAACTGCATATTCGCCCCAACCTGCCATAGCAGATGCAGTGTTGTTTGATATTAGTGGAAGACGACTTGCAGCAAAAAATGTATTTCTGCCCGCTGGGTTTATTAGTTTCACCATCAATGTGCCTGGTTTTGCAAGTGGTATTAATGTATTGAAATTAACAGGCAAAACGGTAAACCTTTCCCAAACAATTTTAATAAATAAGTAACATGAAACTGAAGTTTTTAATATCATTTCTTGCATTAGTTATCACAGCTTTTATGGCAGATGCAGGTTCTAAGCCAGTTGTGTATTCATTAAACATGCAGCGCCTGCAAAAAAGCAAATCAGCTATTTTAAATAAAGAGGAAGATGTAATGCCTGCTTATAAAAAATTATTAAAAGATGCAGATAAAGCAATGCAGTTTGAGCCGGTGAGCGTGATGGCTAAAATAAATATTCCGCCAAGTGGCGATAAGCATGATTACATGAGCCTTGCGCCTTATTTCTGGCCTGATTCTTCAAAAGCAGACGGATTGCCATATATCAGAAAAGACGGGCAAACTAACCCTGAGGTTAAAGTTTATAAAGACAAAGAATATATGCCTGCCTTATGCGATAAAATTTTTACCCTTTCGCTGGCATATTATTTTTCTGGCAATGGTGGGTATGCACAACATGCTGCTACATTAATTAAGGTTTGGTTTATAAACCCTGCTACTAAAATGAATCCAAACCTCAATTATGCACAGGCAATAAAAGGAGTAAATGAGGGTAGGGGAGCGGGTTTGATAGATGCAAGGCATTTTATAAAAGTAATAGATGCTATTGGGCTTATGCAAGATTCAAAATATTGGACAAAAAAAAATCAAACTGAAATGAAAATATGGTTTGCTTCATTCTTGCAGTGGATGCAAACCAGTAAAAATGGAAAGTCAGAATTACATGCAGATAATAATCATGGGGTGTGGTACGATGCGCTAAGATTAGCAATAGCGCTTTACACTAATAATAATTCTGCTGCAAAGGATATCATCAACAATGCAAAGAACAGGCTCGATATGCAACTGGATGATGCAGGCTCTTTTCCCAAAGAAATGGAAAGAACCATCTCCTTACACTACACCTGTTTTGTATTGCAGGCGTTTTTCAATATTGCAGAGATGGCCGGCAAATTGGATGTGGATTTTTGGAATTATACAAGCCCGGGCGGTAAGTCTTTAAAAAAAGCTTTTGATGCACTTAGCCCTTACCTGCTGGGCAACAAAAATTGGGAAGGCCAGCAAATAAAAGATTTTGATAAAACTGACGCATACCCGTTACTGTTAGATGGCGCCAATAAGTACCATTGCAACAATTGCAGAAATGCTGTTGCATTATCTGAAGATGGAAAAGGCAAGCGTTCAATAAACTGGTTACTATATTAATTACTATTTGCAAATATTTAAACTGCTGTTATGAAAAAATGTAAAACTTTGTGGCTGGCTCTACTGCTTGTATGCGGAAGCGTAAGTGCACAAAAAAAACTAATTACCGGAAGGGTAATTGATAATGCCAATAACCAACCCTTACTAGGAGTATCAGTACTTGCAGTAGGGCAAAAGGGTGGGGTAGCCACCAATACTGAAGGTAAGTACAGCATACAGGTAGATAGCAAAACCACTACTCTTATCTTTTCTTTCGTTGGTTACAAATCGCAATCTGTACATGTAAATAAAAGCACCAATATTGATATTTCTCTGGTATCTTCTGCCGTTTCAAATGATGAAGTGGTAGTAATTGGCTATGGTACACAAAAAAGATCCAGTGTTACAGGAGCCGTTTCAAAATATCAAAATGACAGGTTGGATGAAACATCCTCCTCAAGAATAGACCAGGCATTGCAGGGAAAAATTGCAGGTGTTACTATTCAAAATGTAGCATCAGAAGCAGGTGCAGACCCTAAAGTGCAGGTAAGAGGTATTAGCTCAATTAATGCTAATGCAAGCCCGCTTGTGGTGGTAGATGGGCAGCCTGTACCCGATGGACTTGGGTTTATTAATATGGCAGATGTAGCATCTGTAGAAGTGTTGAAAGATGCAGCATCTGCTGCTATTTATGGGTCAAGAGGCGCCAATGGAGTTATATTAATTACTACAAAAAGTGGAAAATCAGGCAAGCCAAAATTTAACCTGAAATATTCTGTAGGCAATAAACAGGCTTATGAGTTATACCCCATGATGACAACATCTGAATATACCAATATGTTGTTTTATGAGGCTTCTCTTAAATTAAAAGATACTTCTATTACTCCGCCAACAACTACTCAAATTGCATCTACTGCAGAAAGAGGAGCCTACATCATTGAAAACACTTTAAGAGGCGGCGCTCAAACCGATTGGCAGCATCAGGCTATTAGAAATGCAGGTATTAAAAATTTGCAAATGAATGTTTCCGGCGGCAATAGCGGGTTAAAATATTATTTTGGTGCAGGATATCAAAACGATCAGGGGATGATGTACCATAGTGAATTTGAAAGATTTAATGCAAAAAGTAAAATTGATGCCGAGCTTAGTAAAAGAATTAAATTAACTATCAATGTAAATCCTTCTTACATTAAAAGAGAAAGGCCTTCTGTAAATTATATCGATTTTGTAAGATTCCAATCTTACCTCCCTGTATATGTAGATTCTTCCAATATTAATTTTATTAGGCAAAATCCTGCTTATACCAGTACTCAAATTGGCGATTTTGTACAAGCAAATATGTACAATGGCAGAGTGTACAGTGGCCTTATGCCCGATGGAAGTTTTTATAATACTGTAACGCCTGTCAATCCATTCAGCACATCAAACAATACTCCAAAAACGGTTTTAGAAACAAGAAGTATTACTTCAAATGAATATCGTTTGCTTTCATCGGCTGAGCTTAATATTAATATCATTCCCGGTTTAAATTTTAAGTCTTTACTTAGTAATTATATTAGCTATTCTCGTGGACTCGATTTTGCAAAGCGAAATTCAAACAGGGCAGGAGATGTAAATACAGGCATCTACAGTAACAACCTGTATATTGATCTTTTAAATGAAAACACTTTTAATTATACCAAAAAAATCAAGGGTCATACTTTTAATATTTTGGCAGGGTTTACTGCAGAAAAAACAAAATCTAATTTAGATCATTCTGTGGGCCAGGACTATCCAAGTGATAATATTACCACTTTAAACCAGGCAAAAATAATAGTGGCTCCAAGCTTAGATGCCAATGGGAATTTACAAGGCACTTATAATTATAAAAGCTCCATTGGTTTGCTTTCTTACCTCGGCAGGATTACTTATGATTATCAAAATAAATATTTATTTGCCGCAAGTTTTAGAACAGATGGTAGCTCTAAATTTGGCCCCGGCCAAAAGTGGGGTAGCTTTCCCTCAGTTTCATTAGGTTGGGTGGCAAGCAAAGAAAAGTTTTTACAAAATGTAAATTGGTTAGACAATCTGAAACTCAGGCTAAGCTATGGTACCACCGGCAATAATAATATTCAGGATTATGGTTTTGTAGATGTTCTTTATCCCGTAAATTATTCTTTTGGTACTGCATCTTCACCTGTATCATCCGGCCAGGTGCCTTCTCCTAATATTCAGTCTAATCCTAATATTACATGGGAGCGAACATTTCAATACAATGCAGGTATAGATGTATCTCTTTTAAAAAATGCCATCTCATTTTCTCTAGATATTTACCAGTCAAAAACTGATCGTTTATTACTACAGCAAGCCAATATGGCTTTTACAGGTGTTGATCTTTTCTTTAATAATATCGGAAGCTTAAAAAATAATGGTATTGAACTTGCCGTAAATACTAATAATATTAATACCAAAAATTTCAAATGGACTACCTCCGGAAATATTTCTCACACAAAAAATGTAATTTCTGAATTAGGTGCCGAATCTAAATTGCTAAACCAGGGCGAAAGAACAGAGCTGTACTTAAACATGGTAGGCGGACCATTGGTGCAGTTTTATGGATACAAAACTGATGGGGTATGGTTATCGCAGGCAGAAATAAATGATGCGCAGGCAAAAGGATTGAAAAGCAGCCTGAGTAATGTGTTTGTACCGGGCGGACTAAAATTAGTAGATGTAGATGGCAATAATATCATTGATGCAAATGACAGGGTAGTTACCGGAAATCCATATCCAAAATTTACATGGGGCTTAGTCAATAACTTCACCCTGCATAATTTTGATCTTAGTTTTTCATTCCAGGGTGTGCAGGGCGGCAGTTTAATTAATGGCGATCCTAATTACAATGAAACAAAAAGATACAATAAAAATTATAATCAAAACAGGTGGATAAGCCCAATGTTTCCGGGAGATGGTAAAACCCCTTACTCAACTTTAGGATTTAACTGGATGCTTACCGATTATGTAGTAGAAGACGCTTCTTATTATGCACTTCGTGAAGTATTGCTTGGGTACACGCTTCCCGGCAAGTGGATAGAAAGAGCTAAATTAAGCTCACTTCGTTTTTACTTCTCTGCACAAAATCTTTTCTTTCATGCAGCTAGTGGTTATAGAGGCATTAACCCCGAAGGCCGCTTCAATTCCGGGCCTTATGCTACTCCATTGATTGATGGGTATCAGCGTGGTAGTTTCCCTTTTCAAAAAACATTTTTGCTGGGAGTTGATTTAAATTTTTAATGACAAAAAAAATTATTTTATGAAATACATTCCATATTTAATAATCATAGGCAGCTTTACTTTAGCATCCTGTAAAAAAGTAATTGACTTATATCCGGAGTCAAATCTTAATACCGCTACTTATTATAGAAATTATGATGAAGTAAAAGCAGGGGTAACTGCCTGTTATAATGGTTTACAAAAACCTATGTATCGTGAGTGGCAATTGACGGAATTGCGTTCAGATAATTCTATCATGGGCTCTGAGGGAAGTACCAGCTCTACCAATCGTGATTTGAGCGACCTTGATGAATTTATTCCAGCTACTACTCACCAGGGTATTTACAATTATTGGATAGATACTTACAATAACATTAAAAATTGCAACATAGTATTGCAAAAATTAGGTGTTGTGTATGATGAAGCTGCAGGTGCTATTACTTTACAAAATATTACTACATCTATTACAGATTCAAGCCGTAAGCAATTAGCTGGTGAAGCTTTGTTTATCAGAGGCTATCATTATTTTAATTTAGTAAGATTATTTGGCGATGTATTTTTAATTCATAAACCTGTTTCGCCGGCAGAAGCAAAATCTATCAACCGCTCTCCGGTAGCTGATGTGTATAAGTTAATTATTGCAGACCTTACCTCTGCAACCACTTTTTTGAGTCCTTTAAAATTTTCTCAAATCCCTTCATCCGATCTTGGCAGAGCCAATGCCTGGAGCGCTAAAGCTTTGCTTGCAAAAGTTTATCTTACTCTAAATAGAAAAGCCGATGCCATTACTCAATTGCAGGATGTGATGACCAATAGTGGTTATTCTCTTCAGTCAAGTTATGCAAATGTTTTTTCTATCAACAATGAAATGAATTCTGAAATTATTTTTGCTGTGAGGTATAAATCTGGCGGGCTTGGGCTTGGCTCTACATTTGGCAACGATTTTGGGCCTTTAAACAGTGGCTCTACAGTAATCAACGGATCGGGGCTTGGTTGGAATACTCCAACATCCGAACTCGATACCAACTTAATAGCTACTGATGCAAGACGCAATATAATTTTGGCTAAATATGGTAGCGGAACGGCAGCTACGCTCTATGTAAAAAAATATTTGTTTCCGGTAGTTATTAGTGGCGATGGGGAAAGTGATTGGCCAGTTATTCGCTTTGCTGATGTATTGCTAATGATGGCAGAAGCAAAAGGATTTACTCCGGAAAGCATAGGGTACATTAATGCTATCAGAACAAGAGCAGGTGTCGGAATTTTACCTCCTTCCGTTAACTCAGTCGCAACCTTTGAAAAAGCTTTATCTGAAGAAAGAAGATTGGAATTCGCTTTCGAAAATCAAAGATGGTTTGACTTACTTAGATATAATACAACCATGACAACTATCAATGCTGTACAAACCATTAAAGATCATTTTGCACACATTTATGCTGCACACTACAGCCTTTATGTAGCGCCAACACCTACTCTTGCTGAGCTGCAGGCCAATGTAACTACCGATCATTTATTGCTGCCCATACCTCAGCACGAAATTGATACAAATACACAAATAACCATTGCTCAAAACCCGGGCTATTAGTTTATTATTAAAAAACATTATTTAAGTGAAAAAATCATTATTCTTCTTCTTAGTATCGCTCTTCTTCTACAACAATATTTTTGCGCAACTACCGCAGGTGTTTTTAATAGATGCAAAAAGAGTTGATGCAGTAAAAAAAGATGCTAACAACAATGCAGCTAAGGCTGATGAAATTAAGAAATTAGCCAGGCAGGCAGATAAACTTTTGCCAATAAAATTTGGTACCGTTATGGATAAAAAGATAGCGCCTCCCTGTGGAAATATGCACGAATATTTTAGCCTTGCTAAATATTTTTGGCCCGACCCTGCCAAGCCTGATGGTAAGCCATACATCAGGAAAGACGGACAAAAGAATCCTGAAAATGATATGGTGAGCGATGACAAAAACTTTGATAACATGATAAGTGCAGTCAATACTTTATCATGGGCATACTATTTTACCAATCAAGAAAAATATGCCACAAAAAGTATTGAACTTTTGCATCAATGGTTTTTAGACAGCGCTACTTATATGCTGCCCAATCTCAATCATTCGCAAATGAGAACAGGTATTGATACTGGGAATAAAAGTGGTATTATCGATACACATGAGTTGCCACAGATAGTAGATGCAGTAGGCCTGCTACGCTCATCTTCCCAATGGACAGCAGCCAATGATATCGGAATGAAAAAATGGTTTTCTGCCTATCTGCAATGGATGCGTACCAGTAAAAATGGTAAAAGCGAATCAACATCAAAAAACAATCACGGCACTTTTTACGATTTACAAATTGTAACAATTGCTTTATTCTGCGGCGAAACTAAAATTGCAGATAATATGCTCAAGTCAGATTTTTTGAGGCTCGCTTACCAGGTAGAGCCAGATGGAAAACAACCGCTGGAATTAGAGCGAACGCTTGCACTTAGTTATTCTACCTTTAATCTCGAAGCCTGGAGCATGCTCGCTACTGCTGCGTCTACCCGTGGAATTGATTTTTGGAATTATCAAACCAATGATGGAAGAAGTTTAAAAAAAGCAATTGACTTTCTTATACCATTTGTAACCGAAGATAAAAAGTGGGAGTATAAACAAATTGGTAATTATAAAAAAAGTGATTTTTATCGTCTGCTGTTAATTGCTGCCGATAAGTATAAAGACAATAAATACCTGAATGCGGCACAAAAAATAAAGGATGATAATACTAAAACACTGGTACAAATATTTTATGAATAAGAAGAAACTAATTTAAAAATTTTTGCAACTATCCTAAACATTATTTGGTATGAAAATAAAAGGCCTGCGCTGGTGGATAATCTCATTGATTGGCATTGCTACTATTATAAATTATATTGACAGAAGCGCCATTAATATTATGTGGCCCTACATCTATAAAGATTTTGGAATAAGTGATGCCGATAATAAAAATGCCCTGGCATTAATGACGAGCTTTTTTATGATTGCTTATGCCTTGGGGCAAACTGTTTTTGGAAAGTTGATGGATTCTATCGGTACAAAAATTGGCATGGCTCTCTCTATTGGTTTTTGGAGCATTTCTATTGCACTACATGCCATTGCAAAAACTATTTCTTCTTTCAACATATTTCGTTTTTTTCTGGGATTGAGCGAAGCCGGCAATTGGCCCGGCGCTACCAAGAGTAATGCAGAATGGTTTCCGCCAAAAGAAAGAGCTATTGCACAGGGTATATTTGGAGCTGGCGCATCTTTAGGCTCTGTAATTAGCGCCCCAATTATTGCCACACTTTATTTAGCCATTGGCTGGAAGGGTACATTTGTGGGCATTGCATGCCTTGGTATGTTATGGGTTATCCCCTGGCTTATCATCAATAAAAAAACACCGGATGCACACCCGTGGATTACAAAAGAAGAACAGGACTATATCCTGGAAAATAAAAATAATGCATCAGATGAATCGAAGGTTTTTACCTGGAGAGAATTGCTCAAATTTAAAACCACCTGGAGCATCATAAGTTCCCGGTTTTTTATCGACCCGGTATGGTGGCTATTTGTAACCTGGCTCCCTACTTTTTTAAAAGAGCAATTTTCATTTGATATTGGGCAAATAGGTGCCTTTGCATGGTTTCCATATTTAATGGCTGCCATTGGCGGCATACTTGGCGGGTATTATTCTTCCGGCCTTATTAAGAAAGGCGCATCTGCAGCTAATGCAAGAATAAAAGCGATTACTATTGGTTGTATCATTATGCTACTGGCGTTAGTTGTTATTGCAGTTATTCTTAATCAATTAAATGCTATGCCTGTTGTTGCTATTGGGCTAATTAGTTTTATTTTATTTGGCTTTCAGTTTTCTATTAATAATATACAAACACTTCCTTCCGATTTTTTTAATGGCAAAAATGTTGGTGTAGTATCAGGTATGGGGGGCACGGCGGCTGTATTGGGTGTATTAATTACTACGTGGATGGTGCCGGTTTTAACCAAAACAAGTTACATCTCCTTTTTTGTTTTGGGGGCAGTGTTGGTACCTTTAGCCTGGCTTTCATTAAGATATTTTAGCAAAAGTTATCTGAAGTAATTTCTATATCAACATCGCTTACATTTTTTTGTAGCAATTTCTGTATATTTATTTTATAAGTAAATCCTCCCTACATGACAGAACAATTGCTACATTATATCTGGCAGTTTCGTTTTTTTAATATCAGCAGTTTGCAAACTACTGATCAAAAAAATATTGAAATTATTCATCCCGGCACTTACAATACCAACCAGGGCCCCGATTTTTTAAATGCTAAAATTAAAATAGATAATACCATTTGGGCAGGTAGTGTAGAGTTGCACATCAATGTATCAGACTGGCAATCTCACAAACATAGCAGCGACAAAAATTATGACAATGTAATTTTGCATGTAGTATGGAAGAATGATGTGGAATTAAATCTACCTTTCCCAACATTAGAACTACAATATAGGGTTTCAAATATTTTGCTAAAGCGGTATGAAGAGCTAATGCAGCAGCAAAAATTTATCCCCTGCCAGGCTCATATCATCCATACTCCTGCCATTACCCTTGTATCATGGAAAGATAGATTGGTGGCCGAAAGGCTGGAGCTTAAAGCAGCAGCCATAAAGAAAATGCTGCAATCAAATAAACAGCATTGGGAAGAAACTTTTTGGTGGATGCTTGCACGTAATTTTGGTATCAAGGTTAATTGTGATGCATTTGAAGCAATAGCACAATCATTGCCTTTAAATATTCTTGCAAAACATAAAAACCAGATACATCAACTTGAGGCATTGCTATTAGGGCAGGCAGGTTTGCTGAATAAAGATTTTACTGAAGACTATCCGCAAATGTTACAAAGAGAATATATTTTTCTTCAGAAGAAATATCATCTTCCTCAAATTCATATTACACTCCATTTTTTACGCATGCGCCCTGCAAATTTTCCTACCATACGATTGGTACAATTGGCAGCGCTGATACATGATAGTCTGCATCTCTTTTCAAAAATTAAAGAAGCAAATAATATGGAAGATGTAATTAAATTATTAAGCATTACTGCCAATGACTATTGGAATTATCAT
>JAFDXD010000049.1 GCA_018268135.1 Bacteroidota bacterium | reverse complement strand
TTGTTTGATTATCAAAGCCGTACTTCGGCTGCCTTGCTCAAAATTTTGCTGAGGGAGCATTGGCATATATCACCAATAGAAGTAGATACCAGTGAAAATTATCAGCAGTATATTCAAGGCACTACAGCCGGCCTTGTTATTGGCGACAGGGCTTTGCAGCAGCGAAAATTATCGCCCTATATTTATGACCTTGCTGAAGAATGGAAAAAAATGACCGGCCTCCCTTTTTTATTTGCTGCATGGGTAGCCAATAAAAAATTGCCTGACGATTTTATTGAAAGATTTAATAAAGCTACTGGCGAAGGTATACAGCATTTGGACGAAATAGCCGCCACACATGCAATAGAAGCCTATAATTTACACACTTATTTTCATCAAAATATTAATTATCACTTAGACGAGGCAAAGAGAAAAGCCATGCAATTATTTCTGAAGAAAATTACTTCTTAGTAAACCGGTTTAGCAATGTATGGATAACAGGTTTTACATCCGGCGAAATATTTCTGTAATAAAATGAGGGTAAAAACAGCAATGCAAACAATGCTGTTCTGCCAATCATTGCAAATATCCCGTGGTAGTTTCTAAATATAAAGAATGCTATACCATAAGAAAATATTACCAACAATATTACTTCTGCCGTTTTTTTTGAAAAGGGTTGTAAGTTAAATTTTTTCCATAAAAACAAATACCGTACATAGTTGTAAACGCAGAATGAGATAAGGTTTGCAATGGCAGGGCCAATAATGCCATATCGTACGGTGAGGAAATAACTTAAAGGAATAATAAGCATAGTGAGTAAGAGGCTGGTCCATAATTCTACCCTCCAATACGAAGATGTACCAATTATCTGCCCGTTTACGCCGGTACCCATTTCTATAATGGTAACTAAACCCAAAATAAAAAACACCCATCTTCCTTCTAAATAATCAGGATTAATTCCAAAAAAATTAATAGCATCAGTAAAATTGAGCCAAATGCAGAAAAAGAAAAACATGGAAAAGCTCAGCAGGTTGATAGATGACCTTTTGTAAATCCGTTCTATTTCTTTATGGTCTTTATGTTTCCACGAGCGGGATAAAATAGGAATGGTAACAGCAATAATACTTCTGGCAGGAGCCTGTAGTACAGAAACCATGTATGCTGCAAAGCCAAATATGCCCACTTTGCCAAGGTTTTGCTTGGCTGCAAGCACCAGCCCGTCAATGCTCGATCTCAATACCGATACAATAATTACAATAAAAGTAAAGCTTAAAATAGTGATGATTTTTTTTCTGTATTTTTTGGTGACACGGCTAATGTTGAATGAAAGTAACAGTTGGTTTTTTCTGTACAAATGAAAGCCAAGAACGAATACTATAATGGCATACTGAAATGCAAATAAATATATGAAAGTTTCAAAATCAATGATGCCAAGCACTTTTAATATGGTGATGGCAAAAGTATAGAGCCTAAGTACGGTTTCTCTCAGCAGGTTAGTAAGTACCCCTTTGTCAAAGCCATAAGAATAGGCTTCCAGCACATTGTACATTAATAAAAAAAATGCCAGTGGCAATGCTATATAAAAATACTGTATCAGCAAAAGTGAATTGGTACTGAATTTTCGGATGATAACCGGTTGCAAAAAGAAAATACCAATGCATGTAATGGTAAAACCTATCAGTGAAATTATAAACGCAAGGGAAAGCAGGTCGTTTTTTTTTGCTTCCAGGTTATCCTGGTAATAGGGAAAAAATTTATATAAAAACGAGGTAACCCCCAGGGTAGAAAATGCAAAAATGAGATTACTGATTTCAAGTAATATTCTTGTAAGCCCATACTGATCTGTGGTAAACCAAGCCTTGTGGGTAAAAAAATAGGTATTAACGGCGCCAATTACAAAGCCAATATATATCCAAATGGTAGCATTTATACTTTTTTTTCTTATTGTAGACATGTAATACTATATGGATAGATGTAATTTATCAACTATTTTTGCGAAATTATTGATATTAACGCTTAAAAAGTACTTTTAAAAGTATTACAAAATAAATATGGCAGAAACTTTAGGAATGCTTTGCGATAAACTTACCATTGTAAAGCTAAAGCAATATCATACGGCAGACCAGGCAAGGTTGCAAAGCCTGGCTGTGCAGGCTACACAAATTCAAACAGAAATTGATGAATATCTAAGCGATGCCATTAACGGCAAAATTAATACGGAGCGAATGACTTTTGCGGCCAATAAGGTATTTAAAAAAGAGGGGAATGAAGTGAATGAAGTTACCGGCAAAATTGGTGAAGTATTTTATCAGTTAGCCGACGTAAATTGCCGCCTGTGGCACGAGCAGGAAAAAGTATATGATTTTGAAAATGTAGCCGATACCGAAAAAAACACGGTGGTAAAACAACTGGCATTATTAAACCTGGAACGCAATAAATGCATAGACGCCATTAATGAACAGTTTAAACAAATTATCATAGAAAAAAATAAATAAAAAATGCATATCCGAAAAAGAACTACCTGCAGGGTTTGTGGCTCGGCATCTTTAAAAAAAGTAATAGATCTTGGCCCACAATATTTACAAGGCAGTTTTGTAAAACCCGGCAAAGAAATGCCAAGCCATCGAAAAATTGATTGCACACTGGTGCGCTGCAATCCCGAGGCAGATGAAAATGCCTGTGGCCTTTTGCAAATGGAGCACTCTGTACCTTCAGAAATTTTATATGCAGCCTATTGGTATCGCAGTGGCACCAACAATACCATGCGCAACCATCTAAAGGAAATTGTAGATAGTGTGGTAAGTTCAATACAAAATAATAAACATCCGCTGGTATTGGATATTGGGTGCAATGATGGCACATTGCTTGATTTTTATCCCAAGCATTTTATTAAATACGGTTGCGACCCGAGCGATGTAGCTCAGGAAGTAAAAGATGCCGTTGTAGTACAGGATATTTTTCCGTCAGAAGAATTATTTAAACTGCTGGAAGGAAAAAAATTAGATGTGATAACATCCATAGCCATGTTTTACGACCTGGAAAGCCCCGTGGAATTTGTAAAAGGCATTAAACGCTTTTTATCTGCAAAAGGTGTGTGGGTATTTGAAATGAGTTATATGCCCAAAATGCTTGAGTTGGATAGTTATGACACCATTTGCCATGAGCATCTCGAATTTTACAGCCTGGCTGTTTTAGAAAATATTCTTGCATTGGGAGGCATGAAAGTATTTAAAATATCATTTAACGATATAAATGGCGGCAGTATACGATGCTATGCTACGCATAAAGAAAACAGCAAGCATGATACTAAAGAAAACCTGCAACTGATTAATGAAATAAGGCATAAAGAGTTTGACTTGGAATTGGATACAGATAAGCCTTATGTATCTTTTCAACAAAGGATAGAAGTATTAAAAAAAGAATTGCACAGCTTGTTGGTGAAGCTAAAAAAAGAAGGGAAAAAAGTACATGTTTACGGAGCATCTACTAAAGGCAATACCATTTTGCAATGGTGCGATATAGACCATACTTTGGTAGAATATGCCGCAGAGCGAAACCCCGATAAATACGGCGCTCATACATTGGGTACCAATATCCCCATCATTAGCGAAGCCGAAAGCAGGGCCATGAACCCCGATTATTATTTGGTATTGCCCTGGCATTTTAAACCCGAGTTTTTAGAGAGAGAAAAAGAAGCCTTAGACAAAGGCACAGGATTTATTTTTCCGGTTCCAAAGGTTGAAATTTATAAGAAAAAATAATTGAATTTTTTAAATCCCGTCATGTTGATAATGAATTAAATTCTTTTCAACATGAGCCTGTATTATCAATTACCTATTGATGAAGCAATACGGGATGGTTTGCTTTAAATTAAACACATGAATGTTAGGCGTTTTTTATCTAAGCTAAAAGCATCTTATTACATAGTAACTGCAAAATCAAGGGCAAGCTTTGCACAAGTGGGGGAAGATAGTATTTTATATTTTTTATTTAACAGTGTAGGAATTAATAAAATCAGTTACCTCGATATTGGTGCCAATAGTCCCGTAGTAGGCAACAATACCTATGCATTTTATCTTTCCGGAAGCAGGGGAGTTTGTATAGAACCCGACCCAACATTATTTAAAAAATTAAAATCTGTTAGAAAAAAAGACACTTGCTTAAATATGGGCATTGGTTTTAATGAAGAAAGCGCTGCAGATTTTTACATTTTTAAAACTACCGGGTGGAACACATTTAGCAAAGAAGAAGCAGAGCTGAGAAGAGCTTCGGGGGCTCAATATGAAAAAGTAATACAGGTGCCGCTCAAAAATATCAATACCATCATTCCACAATATTTTACTACCGCCCCCGATTTAATTTCTATTGATGTAGAAGGGCTCGATTTGGATATTTTGCAGTCGTTAGATTTTGGTAAATTTTCACCTAAAGTATTGCTGGTAGAAACCCTAAGGTTTGGAGCAACCGATAAAGCAGAAAAGCAACAGGCTATTATTGACCTGATATTAAGTAAGGGATATTTTATTTATGCAGACACTTATGTAAATACTATTTTCTGTAAAAATAATTTTTTTACAAAATGAAAGCATTGATTTTTGGCGCCAATGGGCAAGATGGTTTTTATTTGAGTGAATTACTTGCCCTGCAAAAAATACAGGTGATGGGTATTAGCAGGAGCGGTAATTTTTTGCATACCGATATTGCAGACCCAACGGCTATCAATGAATTGATTAAAATAAATAAGCCCGAATTTATTTTTCATCTGGCGGCCAATTCTACTACAAGGCATGATGCACTTTTTGAAAATCATCAAACCATTTCTACCGGCACTTTAAATATTTTGGAGGCTGTTAAAAATTTTTCGCCTGATACAAAAGTTTTTATTTCGGGTAGTGCTCTTCAATTTAAAAATATTGGTAAGCCCATTAACGAAACTACCGCATTTGAAGCCAATGATGCATATTCTGTAAGCCGTATTCACAGTGTGTATGCAGCAAGGTATTACCGCAGTATTGGTATTAAAACTTATGTGGGATATTTTTTTAATCACGATAGCCCATTAAGAACTGAAAGGCATATTAGTCAAAAAATAGTAGCGGCGCTAAAACGTATTAGTAAAGGCAGTGAGGAAAAAATAATATTAGGCGATGTAAAAGCCGGTAAGGAGTGGGGTTTTGCAGGTGATATTACCAAAGCGGTGTGGGCATTAGTTAATCAGGATCAGATTTTTGAAGCAGTAATTGGCACAGGCAAAGCTTATACAATTGAGTATTGGTTAAAAATATGTTTTGAAAGCAAAGGCCTTAACTGGCAGGATTATTTTGTGCAGGATAAATCGTATCAATCTCCTTATCAGGTATTGGTATCAGACCCTTCTCTAATGATGTCTCTTGGATGGGCGCCCGATGTGTCGATAGAACAATTAGCTCAAATGATGATAAACCAATAATACAATGCCTTCAAAACGTATCTTGTTGGTTCATCTTTATTCAAATGGAGATTGTTTATTTGCTACTACCATTGCAAAGCAAATTAAGGCAGACCAACCTGATGCTTATCTTATTTGGGCAATAGGCTCTCATTGCAAATCTATCATCCACAACAATCCTTTTGTAGATGAAATAATAGAAGTTCCGTTTTCTGTAAATGATGATAAAGAAAAAATTTTTTATAATTTTTTATCACAAGCCCAAAAAATGGAGGCCGATGAGCTGGTTGATAAAGTAATAGTGTCTCAAATTATTGGCGATAATTTTTGTAATTACGATAGTTGTGTAAGAACATCAATTTACCGATGCTTTGACAAAGCCATTACAGTTGATAAAACACCGGTATTGAACTTAACCGGAGATGAGCAGGACAAGGCAAAAGCTTTTGTTGTTTCCAATAATTTAGCAACCTATAAAAATGTAATCTTATTTGAATGTGCCCCACTAAGTGGCCAGATAAAAATTACCAACGAAGCCATCAATGCTATTGCCACGGGGCTTGTACAAAATAGAAGTGATACGGCCATTGTATTATCATCTGCCAATAAAATTAATATTAATTTGCCTGGCGTATTTGACGGGAGCGAGTTAAGCATAAGAGAAACAGCCGCTTTATCTCATTATTGTACTTTATTGTTAGGATGCTCAAGTGGTATCACCTGGGCTACTACATCTACCGGAGCAAAACAATTGCCCATGGTACAGTTATTAAATAAAGATGCCTACATTTTTAACCCGCCTTCTATAGCTTTCGAAAAAGTTGGCAGCCCTACTGATACAATTATTGAATTGTTTGAGTTTGATGTAAAGAAAGTTTTGTCATGCATTGAAATGATCTTTACACAAGATTTTGCTACAGCAAGATTAACTTTTCATCAACAAGCCAAAAAACAATTCAGGGTTTTCAGAGGAATTACTCATCGGTTTCTTGCCCAAAAAAAATATGGGCTACTGAAGAAATTTATTAAGATGAACATTGCGGTGAATGGATATAATGGGGCCATGCTATTGATGATATTGAAAGGGATAGTTTTTTATCCTGTGCAGCGATTGCTCGAAAAAAAGAAGTAAAGAATGTAATGCAAATTGTAGTTTTGTGTTGAAAGTAAATAAAGCGTTACTTGCGTACTGCAAAATGTGTATAACAATTAGTATGTTCAAAATATGATTCCTCAGCAACCATTTATTTCTATCTGCATACCTAGTTACAAAAATGTTGATTATTTAAAAAGGTTGTTAGATTCTATACAGGAACAAACTTTTAAAGATATTGAAGTCATCATTTCTGACGACAGCCCTGATGATGCAGTGAGTGAATTTATTAAGGCCTATACATTTAATAATGCTTTAAAATATTTTAAAAACTCCCCCTCTTTGGGCACTCCTGCCAATTGGAATGAAGCTATTAGAAACGCCAAAGGCAAATGGATTAAAATAATGCATGATGATGATTGGTTTGCTACAAATGATGCATTGCAGGTTTATCATAACTATGTAACTAAATATCCGGAAGTCAAATTCTTTTTTGGAGCTTATTACAATATAAATCTGCAAAATAATAAAGCCTTACAAGTAAAAAATAGTTTGTTAGATAAGTTGCTGCTAAGGCTTTCGCCATTGAACCTTTTTAGAAAAAATACGGTAGGCAATCCAAGCTGTTCATTTATTAAAAATGAAAATTTTTTATTTTATGATGAGCGGCTAAAATGGGTTGTTGATTTTGATTTCTCTATTAGTACCCTTTTAAAGTTTAAGAAATATAAGTATATACCAGAGTATTTAATAAAGGTAGGCTTAGGTAGCGAGCAGGTAACAGAATCATGTTTCAGAAATCCGGTTGTAGAGATTCCGGAAAATTTCATCTTGCTTGAAAAACATGGTATTCAAATTTTGAAAAATATAATTGTGTATGATTATTACTGGCGACTTTTCAGAAATCTTAATATAACAAAGGAGAGTGAAATATTACAGTATTATCCTGCTGCTGTTATTAATTCTTATGTAAAAAAAATGCTTCACTGCCAGGACAGGGTCAGTTCTAAATTATTGCATAATGGTATTGTGTCAAAATTATTAATGGCATTTACCTATTGTAGATCGGTACTTTTCAAATAGACACTTTTATTTTAAAGCAATCAGTAAGCTACTTGCATTTTATGCTGCAAGCAATATTTAAATAACCTGTTTTTTGAGAAAAATAATTGAAGTCTCCTCAGCTAAAAATAAAATGAGTAGTTTTTTTAAAAAAAGTAGAGGCAGTTATGTCAAAAAGATAAATCTATTTTTTTGCCTGATATTTTAATTCATCTTCCATCATTTCTTTTACCAGCATGGGCAAATCGTAAGTGGGTTTCCAGCCTAATTTGGTATTAGCTTTTGTGGCATCGCCAATGAGCAAATCTACCTCTGCCGGCCTAAAGTATCGTGGGTGAATGCCAACTACCTGCTTGCCTGTAGGCAAATTGTACAATGGGTTGCTGCATGATTTTACAAATACTTTTTCAGAAAGCCCTTGTCCTTCAAAGGAAAGTTCAATGCCTACTTCTTTAAAAGCCATTATGATAAAATCTCGAATGCGTGTAGTGATGCCCGTTGCCAATACAAAATCTTCAGCAACATCATGCTGCATAATGCGCCACATGCCCTCTACATAATCTTTTGCATGGCCCCAATCTCTTTGTGCATCTAAGTTTCCAAGCAACAATGGATCGGTATCTAAGCCAAGGGCTATCCTTGCTACGCCAATGGTTATCTTTCTGGTAACAAAACTTTCTCCACGCAGGGGGCTTTCGTGATTAAACAAAATTCCATTTACGGCAAACATTTCGTAGGCTTCCCTGTAGTTTACAGTTATCCAATAGCCATATAGTTTGGCCACACCATACGGTGAGCGAGGGTAAAATGGAGTTGTTTCTTTTTGTGGTATTTCCTGTACAAGGCCATACAATTCGGATGTAGATGCCTGGTAAAATTTTGTTTTTTTGGTAAGGCCAAGTATCCTGATGGCTTCTAATATTCGGAGTACACCAATTCCATCAGAGTTGGCAGTGTATTCAGGCGTTTCAAAACTAACCTGTACATGGCTTTGAGCAGCCAGGTTATAAATTTCGTCGGGTTGGGTTTGTTGTACGATGCGCAAAATACTGCTACTGTCAGTAAGGTCCCCATAGTGCAAATGAAATTTTTCAGATAATCCTTTATCAAAGATAAGGCCATCAATACGGTCGGTATTCATCAAAGAGCTGCGCCTTTTAATGCCATGTACATTGTAGCCTTTTTTTAAGAGCAATTCTGCAAGATAGGCGCCATCCTGTCCGGTAATACCTGTAATTAGAGCTGTTTTCATCCGATTATATTAAAGAGGGCAAAAATAAGATAAATAAAGAGAAATATGAAGCCGGTATTAGTAAAAGTAAAAATACCCACAAAGGGCCAGTGATTTTTTTTAATGAATAGGTGCCGCTGCAATTATAAGAAATATACAGATAAGCTTAATCTGCGAATGCCTGTTAGTTTATTTTAAAAATTGTTTTGTATGCAGAGCAGAAGGTTTGCCGGTTAAATTTTGCGATAGCAATTTCCCTGCTGTTTTTGCCCATTTTAAAATACAGATCAGGGTTACCAATCAACATTTCAATATAGCCAACAGCTTCTTCTACAATTTCATTTTCATCAGTAGCTTTTATTAACAAGCCATTTTCAAGATGATGGATATAATCAGGAATGGCATTTACTGCAGTGGAAATAACAACTTTTCCGTATGCCATTATTTGCATTACTACTATCGGCAATCCTTCAAAGGCAGAAGTCATCAATAATACATCAGCATGATTGTATATTTTTTTTAATTCTTCTTCTCCTTTTACGTTGCCAAAAAAATTACAAAACGGATATTTAGCCTGGTCTATCACTTTATCAACATCTCCTACAAAATTAAATTTCACCTTTAATCCTTTCTGGTAAATTTTCTCAGCAATAGCCGCTATCAGGTGTACACGCTTTTGCGGCGCACCTCTGCCAATAAAATATATTTGAAATACATCGTTTTGCGGAGCTTTATACGGAGGTATGTCGAGCGCATTTTCTATAAAAAATAATTTCTCAAAATATGGAGCAGGTAATTTATTGGCAATGTATTGTTGTTCTACATCTTCTTTTAATTTTTGTGTGCTAAAAACACGGCAATTGATATTATCAATAAATCCGATAGAGTAGGGAAGCCAGGTTGGCAAATGGCATAATTCTACAGTATGTACTTTTTTGCCAACGTGTGGAATTACTTTATAGAAAAAAATACATTCCCCACCAAATACTACTGCATTTTTTTGTTGATTTATCCAGGCTGATAACAAGCCTCTAAAGAAAAAATTAATAAAATGAAAAAATTTATTATCAATATACTTATGAATTTCTAATATTCTTACGCCTTCAATATTATACCTTTCCCTAAATTGCCCATTATTGTCTTTCTTAGAAAAAATGATAATCGGCTTTAGATTTTTTATGCAATTTGCAATATCAATATTTACTTGTGGTGAGCCGCCAATATCTTTATTAGGATAAAAAAGAAAAATAGAATGTTTTGTTTTTAACCTAAAAATATTTCCACACAATTTGCCCAGAGCCATAAAGGGGAATATGGCTATCCTCTCTAACATCAATTTTCTTTTTGCAAAAATATAGGTCATGAAATTGGATAAAATTTTTGTAGAAGATCCGGCAAATAGTTGTCAGTAAATGTAAAATTAAATTTATCAAAGATTGGCTGAATAGCACTTGTATCAATTTTTGGATCCCCTCCTTTATCAATAAAATCAAAATGCCCATGAGTGTTAAAGTGTTTTTCTATGGCAGATAAAATGTACATTACTTTATAATTATGGGGGTTTGCAATATTTACTGTGGTATTTAAAAAAAGATTTTCATGGATGATTTCATTGCATATCACATACATGTCATCAATATCTAAAATATTCCTGGATGCATTCTTCCATACAATGATTTTTTGTTTTGATAAAATATGTTCAATAAAATAATTGAGCAGTGTATGCTTATTAGTAGTAGCGCCAATGGGGTTTGATACACGGAAAATGGTATATTTTGATGCGCCCTTAATAATTAAAGATTCTATATTTTTTTTATGGCGTACGTATAAACTGTTTTCTAAAGAAGGATCGTAAATGCTACAGGTGCTGAAATAAATAATCCTTTTGTTACTATTATTTTTTATGGTTGTGTTTAATAAGGTTGCTTCACGTTCAAACTCCGTATGTAGTTTGTTAGCTGAATTAGAAATGCCTGAAGCGAAAATGATGATATTATCATTTAACTCGTAATCTTTAAAACGCTTTGCAATCATTCCGTTTCCAACAATCATAGTTTTACCTTATTGTTTTTTTGCAATATCTGATAATATGCCTCTCCAGTATTCAATAATATCTTCAATACTTTTTTCAATACTTATCTCTGGCTTCCAACCTGTTTCTTTATTAATTTTTTCAAAAGACCCGAGAATAGTTTTATTTTCTGCCGGCCTGAATTTTTCTTCATCAATACTATCGTGTACGGGCTTACCTATTTTTTTTGCCAGTAATTGAATAATGTCTTTTAATACATATCCATTGCCGGAGCATACATTATAAGTTTGCCCTTTGCGGCCTTTGTACAGCAGTTGGTAATAGGCTTTTACCACATCTCTTACATCGCTAAAATCTCTTACCACATTTACATCTCCGGTTTTTAATATTATTTCTTTTTTGCCCTCCATATCCTGTTGCACTACCTGTTTTGCAAAAGAAGCAATTACATATTCCGGTTTTTGATTGGGGCCAATATGATTGAATGAGCGTGTGTGCACAATGTCTAACTTATAGCTGTTGGCATATATGGCAACCAGCTTTTGCTGCAGCACCCTTGCCACGCCATAAGGGCTTGCAGGCTCAGGGCAATCAGTTTCTTTTAAGGGTAACCCTGCATTGGCATTTCCATACTCTTCTGTAGAGCCAACCGACAGAATGCGGCAGGGCCAGTTCAATACCCTTACAGATTCTACTATGTTCAAAAAGAAATTTGTATTGTCGGTAATAGAGCCGGAAGGGTCTTTCCAACTGTTAGCCACACTACTCTTGCCCGCAAGATGAAGAATAAAAGCAGGCTTACATTCTTGCAATACTGCTGCAAACTTATCTTTTTCTAACAATGATAACTGATAGAAAGTAATGGTTAAATTTCCTAATTTTTTTACATCAAACTCCGGTAATGTTTCGTGGTAAATACCAGCTACTTCGCTGCCTGGCTCTATTACATTTAGATAGTCTAAAAAATGTCTTGCAGCAAAACCTGCTATGCCTGTTATTAATATCTTCATGTATCTAATACTATGCTGCCGGTTAATATGCCTGCAGCTTTTGCTGCAATATTACCCCAATAAAAATGATTAAAAAAAGTTCCTTCGGTTTGAGCGCTCATTTTAGCATTTACAATGGCCAGGCTAAAGGCTTTCCAGTCAAAATCATCTACCACTTCTAATTTGCCGGGAGCTAAGCTCTCGCTTACACCAAAGGCGCCACTTTTGCAGCTTATTGCCGTAAGATTGTTGCCAATGGCTTCTACTAATTTTGTTTTGATGCCGCCACCGGTTATTACCGGGTTTATAAAAATATCTGCCCCCTTAAAAAACAGGTTGATGTCATTTACAAAACCTGCATAAATAATATTTTTATCAGCATATTCTTTTAATTCATTAAAAGAAGCCGGCAGCCCTTTGCCGCAAATAATTATTTTATAATCAAAATTTTTTGTTGCTAACAGTAAAGGGTTAATATTATTGATGATATATTCTACTGCTTCAATATTGGGTTGGTAATCGAGCGAGCCATTAAAGAGTAATATTCTTTGATGATCATTTAATTGGTATTGTTTTTTTAATTCATCGTTAGCATTTTTTCTTTCTGCTGCTGTGGGAATTTGCTTCCATTCAATACCATAGGTTATTACAAAACATTTTTTCGGATTAAGTTTATAATTTTGAATAGCAAAATTTTTATCTTCTTCTGTTACAAAAAAATTGTGATCAATAATTTTGTGTACATTTTTCTCGTAGTACCAAAGCATTTTCCACCAGCTTTTTCCCATGCTTTTAAAACGGATGGCTTCAATATTGTGCGATAACAACGAAAGCCTTACGCCTGTTGCTTTTTTAAGCATCCAGGCCAGCCAGCCAAAGTAGGGGTGTACTATGATGATATCGGTAAGTTGCTGTTGCCTGATAAGTTTTTTTAACTTAAAAAATAATAAGACATTGGCATATCTAAGCTTGGATGTGCCCAAAATAGTATGGAAAGAGTCTGCCATTTCTGGCGGTACTTCATTGTTTTTTACCGAAATAAAATGTACGGGCAACTCTTTCATAAGGTATTGATGAAAAAGAGCCACAAATTTTTTCCCTCCCGTTTTGGGAGGATAAGTGTTATAAGGCGCCAGTAATCCAACCTTTGTATGCCCGCCGGTAAATGTATGCTTCACTTATTGAGTTGCTTTATAACGTATCTCTATGTTAAAAATATTTTTTATAAAAATCTTAATCTGAATGTAGGTTAGCCTTGCTAACATTATCAAGTACAAGAAGCATCTGAAAAAAAAATATTCAGATAATTTTTGTTTAGCAATGGCTCAGAACATTACAGTGTTAGCGTTTTTCTTTTTGTATTTTTTTTATTTCCAAAAAAACAGCAATGGCAATAAATAACATGAGTAGCCAGGTAAAAACATCAGCTATTTTTTTACTGGTATTAAATAGTTGTGATTCAAATTTAAACTCGATGGTATGTTTGCCAGGCGGTATCAGCATAGCCCTCAGCACATAGTTAGCTTTAAAGTAAGGAACTTTTTTGCCGTCAAGATAGGCTTTCCAATCTTTGTAATATATCTCACTAAATACTGCAATATTTGCAGATGCTGAAGATGACTCATAGGTAATATCATCATTATCAAATGAAGTCATTTTTATTAAAGAGGTACTGTCTGCGGCAGCATATCCGGTAGTAAGGTTTTTAAATTGCTCATCTACCACTGCAGTGTCTTTGGGGTTAAAGCCTGTAAGAGCCTGCATTTCGGCCACCGGCCCTTGTACAAATTTTACGCCTTTTACAAACCATGCATTGCCAAGAGCGCCGGGGTTTCTGCTGGCTACCACATCATTGCCCTGGCGTTGTATTACATATTTTGCATTGAGCATATCCAATACTCCCAAATTGGGCATTTGGCCACTTAGCTGATAGGTAGTAAGGTCATCATATATACCTAATTTGGCTGCATGGTAGCCTCCAATTGATTTATGGTAATAAGATGTTTTTGATTCTTCAAAAGGGCTGCCCACACTGAGGTTAAATACCCTGTAGTTGGGGTCTTTGTCCTGTAATATTTGCCGGTCGGCATTTGTCATCGGAAATTCCTGCTCTTCATATTTTTCTTTGCTGTCAAAACTTTTGTCATTTAGGTATTTCATGTCAAAACTCATGAGGTCTACCAGCGCCGTAAGTGTAAGGCCTGCTAACAAAAGGGTTGCATTCAATTTCTTTTTTAAATACAAGGCAATTAATGCGGCTGCTATCAAAATATATATCAATGATCGGATTATATCAGAGAGCAAAAGCGAAGCCCTGTCTTGCTTTAAGGCACTTACAAATTCTCTTGCTGCTTTTTGTGCATCGGGGTTGCCTTTAAAATTGGCAACCATTCCTTCATACAGGCGGTTATCGCTTTCTGCCGGATAGGTTTCTAATTTTTGTTCTAAGCCTGAGTCTTGTGCATTGTAAAGGGTATTAAATTCATTGGTGCGCTGACGGTTTTCGTTGGTAAAATCGCTGCTGAAATAAAAGACAAATGCTACCGCAAATAATGCCGCAGTAGCAATAGCTCCTTTTTTAAATTTTTGCCAGCTTTCTGCATCGTCATTGTCTATAAGTTTGTTAATAGTTAATGCTGCAATTACCGGAAAAAGTATTTGGGGAATTACCAATGCCATGGTTGGCACCCTGAATTTATTGTAGAGCGGCAGGTAATCAAACATAAAATAATTAAACCCGCTAAGATTATTACCAAGGGCTAATAACATTGCAAAAATACAAGCAGCCAATATCCACCATTTATGTTTATTGTCTAAATAAAACATACCCAACACAAACAAAAAACAAATAACTGCACCGAGGTAAACAGGGCCATTGGTAAATGGCTGCCTGCCCCAATAAAGTGATTGGCTAAACTGTGATGCTGCCTGATCTATAGAGCTTTCGGGCACACCCAGTTTATCAGTTAAGTATTTTACTACATGCGAGTCGTCGCTTAACTTTGGAAACATATAACTTTCTCCATCCCTCTCTGCATAATGAGTACCATAGCCGGCAACACCGGGGTAAAGTAATCCTAATAATTCGCTCTGCCCATAGCTCCATTGAAATGCGTACTCTCTCGAAAGCCCTGTAGTTTTTCCATTTACTATTTTTTCTCCGGGTTTCACATTGCTTTTATCCATCACTAATTGCCCGCCTCTTTTTGATTCTTTTGCATAATCATAAGTAGGAAATAAGGATACAGCATTGATGCATACACCAATGATGCCGGCTGCTATTAACAAGCCAAGGCTTTTTGCAAGATGTGGTATTTGCTTTGATTTTATAAAATGTATGATATACGCAACCGACATAATACCTAATATCAAAAACAAGTAGTAAGACACCTGCTGATGGCCCTGTGCTATTTGTAAGGCTGTAATTAGAGTGGCTAATGTAAACCCCGTAAAATATTTTTTATCGAAAATTAAAATGGCTGCACCAATTAATGCCGGGCTATAAGCAAGAGCAAACATTTGAGTAACATGCCCTGCAGTAATGATGATGGCAGAAAAACTACAGTAAGCAAACCCCAGCGAACCGAGTACGGACGCAAATGGCCTTATTTTTAAACATAAACATAAAATATAAAAACAGATACATGCCAAAAAGAAAAAATTCATAGGCTGTGGCAACCAAAGTTGAAAAGCTTTGTCAAAAAAACCTAATGGCGACCAATCGCCTTCTAATACAATTTGGTAGGCAGGCATACCGCTAAACATGCTGGTAACCCATAGTGGAAAATGGCCATGTGTTTGCTTGTATTCAAATGACTGGTGGCTCATGCCCTGCCAGCCTATTAAGTCTGATTGTTTTAATATGGTATCTGACTCAAATGCCGGCTTGGAAATAATGGCTGCTACCAGCAAAAAAATACCAATGGCAATAAGGTGGGGTAATATCTTCTTAAAACTTATTTGCTTCATCTTAGTTTCTTTAGTGGCGGCAAATTAATGCTAAATAATTAATCCAATAAAAAAGCAGCACAATTATTTGTACTGCTCTTAATCTTTTTATTTTATTTTAGGCTATTGCCCGGCAGATTGTACACCCTGTATGGCTTCCTGCTCGCCTTTCATATTTTTACGTTTAAATACGTTTAAATCAAATTTTCCAAAGCGCCAGCCAAAGTTAAGCCTTATCATTTGAGGGTCTCTTAGCCTCCAGTTGTCTTGCAAATATAGTGGGGTATTGGCATGTATGGCTTCTATCCTTGTTCTGAATATATCACTTACTTCGAGTGTAATGGAGCCGGAGTGGTTTTTAAATATGTCTTTGCTGATAGCAATATCCACTCCATAAGTAGGTTTAAGATATCCCTGTGCATTGATTTGTGAACTGGTATAAGCATCATAGCTGCCGGAGCTGCTGCTTGCTGGTATCAGGGTTTTTGACTGATAATCGCCACTTAACTGTATGGTAAAATCTTTTGACAACTTAAATGTGTTATTAATTTTGGCAAACCAGCTTGTTAAATTACTATTGGTAACTCCGGGTAGGTTGCTGCTTGTGATGGCGGTATTATACAAATTAAAGTTTGAAGTTACATTCCACCATTTTGCAATTTTGTTGGTATTGGTAATTTCTAAGCCAATTGTGTTAGCCCTGCTGGCATTGGCATAAGTAATATACCGGGCCATTTTTGCAGGATTTATTAGAGAGTCAAACTGATAGCGGGTAATTAAATCGCTGGTGAGCTTGCCATATAAACTTACTAATAAACTATTGCCGGCATTATATTGATTGGAATACACCCATTCGCCCATCCAGGTAAATTCCGGTTTAAGGTTAGGGTTGCCAACGGCTAAATTTAAGGAGTCAGAAAAATCAACAAACGGTACTACCTGAAAAAAATTAGGCCTGTTAATCTTTCTTGAAAAGTTTAACTGCATGTCCTGGCTTTCCTTTATTTTATAATCAAGGTATGCACTCGGAAACAGGCTAAATGGATACTGATTTGAAAATTGCTGATTTTTTGTAATATAATCTCCCTGGTATTTAGAGCTTTCAATTCTTAACCCTGCCTGATAGCTAAATTTTTTAATTTGTTTAGAATAAGTAAAATAGCCAGCATATATTTCATCTCTGTAATTGTAATTCACACCAATAAGTGGCTGTAAAATGTAAATCAATGTATTTACATCCTGCAAATAATTATCGTTGTAATTATGAAATTTTCGGATAGCGGCTCTAAAGCCGAATTCAATTTTTTGAGTAGGAGTAAAAGGGTCTACATAATCTGTTTGCAGGGTAATATTGTTTGTAGTAGTGCCACCGGTGGCTCTTTGAGCGCCAAGCGGCTGCTTAGGGTTGCCAAATTGGTCATACAATTTACTTTGATAATCAGATGTATTAGTATTTTCACTGTTTATATAATTGGCATCTGCTGTCCACTCTTTTCCCGGCCTTGCATAAATGTGTTTATAACTGATAATGCTGCCATAATTTCTAAAATGTATGTTGGCAGATAATGCCCTTGTAGCCGTTTCAAGATAATTGGTAGAAGGGGCAATGGTATCTGAAGTAATATGAATAAAATCTACAGGAGTAAAATGGCCACTTACGCCAGTACCTGCAAGGGTAATGGTATTGCGGTTGTCAACCAGGTAATCAAACCCCATTCTGCCATAATCAAACATACCCTTAATATTTGGCTTGTTTGATTGCGAAAAAGAGGCTGTAGAATCAAATCCTAAAAAGTCAGTTCGCTGGGTTTTAGTGTTGGTAATTATTTTTCTAAAACCAATATAGGTAGATACAAAAAAGTTTATTTTATTTTTCTTAATGTTTAGATCGCCGTTAAAGTATGGCTGGGCTCTTTTATCAATGCCTGTATAAATACTGCCATTGTAGCCGTTTTTTCTGTTTTTCTTTAAAATGATATTTAATATGCCTGCGCCGCCGCCACCTGCATCATACTTTGCAGATGGGTTGGTCATTATTTCTACCGCTTGTATCTGGTCGGCGGGTATCTGATCGAGCAATAGGGTAGTTGGCCTTCCATCAATCAATATTTGTGGGGTGGCATTTCGCATAGTTACATTGCCATCAATACCTACCGTAACCGACGGTATTTTTTTCATAACATCAATAGCCGTACCACCTACAGTAGAAATGTCTTTTTCTACATTATATACTTTTTTATCTAATGCCAGCTCAAGCAGGGGCTTGTTGGCGCTTACTGTTACATTTTGTAGTTGCTGAGGGTCTCGGGTTATTTTAATATTCCCCAGGTCTTTATCTATACCAGTATTGCTCATATCAAAAGCTACCTCTTTGGTTAAAAGCTTAAAACCTACTATAGTTACATGCAAAATAAAGGCGCCCATTACAGGCAATTTATCCATGCTAAAATCCCCATTTTTTGAAGTAAGTACGGTGGCAATTAAAATATTTTTTTGTTTTTTTGAAGTAGTGTCAGTAATGCTTTGAAGCAATTGCACTGTAGCATTTTCTATGGGTTTTGAAGTAGTTTCGTCAATTATTTTACCGTAAAAATGGCCAATATTTGGCGGCGCTTGTGCAATGGCTGTTTTGCAAAAAATGATGGGAGAAAGGAATAAAATGAAATATAGAATTTTGTTCATAAAGCAGGGTTTGGTACAGAGGTTTTTGGTATCTTGACAGTTCAAGAACTTTAATAATGCCACAAACCTACTTTTTTTTTAAATAGTTTCAATTTTTTTTAAAAAATATTTTTGATAGAATATAATAGTAGTAAGAGTTACATGCATAGTTTTGCTTAGTAAAATACAAATTAAGGATTAGGTAGAATGAACTCAATACAAATTTTCAGCTTTTTTTATGCAGCCTTGATTTTTTTGTTAGTTTTTGTATCAACACAAAAAGTAAATAAAGAAAAACCTAATAGGGATAAAGGTTTGGTATTAAAATCCCTAATTCTATACATATTAAAATATTAAATAATTATATAAATAATAAATGAATTTTGAATAAGGCTGAATTTTATATATTTTTGCTGCCCGGTTTTAAAAATGGTAATCGTAGCTCAGTTGGTTAGAGTATCAGATTGTGATTCTGAGGGTCGGGGGTTCGAGCCCCCTCGGTTACCCACCAAAAAAATCCCAGGAGTATTGTTTTCTGGGATTTTTTTTGCCTTTTATCATTATTATTTTCCACATTACCTGTTTAACAAAACATTATTGGATATACAGCGTTTATCTTAAACTATCCAAATCTTATTTGCGTTATTTTTACAACATGCAAAAAATTGCAGATTTTATTATGAGTAAAAAATTTATTCCAGTAATACTGGCGCTAACAGTTGCCAGCTTTTTTCTTGCCTTTCAATCGCAGGGCAAAAATGAGAATGATGATAACCCTAAATTGCGTTATACAAAAATTCTTAGGAATGTAGGTATCCTGCTCGAAGAAGGCCATGTAAGCCCCAAAAAAATAGATGATACTTTTAGCAAAGAAGTATTCAATAAGTTTTTAACTACGTTAGATGCAGATAAAGATATATTGCTTCAATCTGATATTGATGGATTTAAAAAATATGAAACAAAAATTGATGATGAAATCCATGGAACCACACCTATTGAATCTTTTTTTGTAATCAATGATGTTTATACCAAAAGGCTTGATGAGGTTTCATCATTTTATAAATCACTTTTAGTAAAACCTTTTGATTTTTCAAAAGATGAAACGGTGCAGATGGATCCTGATAAAAACAATTTTCCTTTAAATGAAACAGACTTAAAAGACACCTGGAGAAAAAGGTTAAAATATATTACCCTGGGTAATTATGTAAGCCTTCAGGAAGAAAGAGAAAAAAATAAGGGGAAGAAAGATTTTGTATTCAAAGCGGATAGTACGCTAGAAAGAGAGGCACGTGAGCAAACCGGTAAAACCCTTGCCCGCTATTTTACCACAAAGAAAAACAGGGAAACCAGCGATGAGAATTTTAGTACGTTTGTAAATGCCATTACCGGTGCAATGGATCCGCATACAGATTATTTTCCTCCGGTTGACCTTCGTTCATTTAATGAATCAATGAAAGGAAGTTTCTTTGGCATTGGGGCTCTGTTAAAAGAAGAAAATGGCTCCATAAAAATTGCAAGCCTTACCACCGGTGGCCCGGCATGGAAGAGCGGCGAGCTAAAAGAAAATGATGAGATATTAAAAGTTGCCCAGGGTAATGAGCCTCCGGTAGATGTAACAGGCTATGCGGTTACAGACGCTGTAAAACTAATACGTGGTGCTACAAAAGGCTCAGAAGTAAGGCTTACCATTAAAAAAGTAGATGGGTTAATAAAAACAATTTCATTAAAAAGAGATGATATTAAATTAGACGAAACCTTTGCCAAGTCGGCAATTATAAATGGAGAGCATAAAATAGGATATATCTACCTTCCGGAATTTTATGCAGATTTTGAAAAGCCAAATGGCGCCAGGTGTGCAAATGATGTGGCCAAAGAAATTGATAAATTAAAAGCAGAAAAAGTAGAGGGCATTGTGCTGGATCTTAGAGGCAATGGCGGCGGCTCTCTTTATGATGTAGTGCAAATGGCAGGCTTATTTATTCCCGAAGGGCCGGTATGCCAGGTAAAAGGGCGTGAAGGCAACCCACAGGTATTGAGAGACAGGGATACCAGGGTACAATATAGCGGGCCCTTTGCAGTAATGGTAGATGAAACCAGCGCTTCGGCTTCCGAAATATTTGCAGCAGCTATTCAGGATTATAAACGGGGAGTGATTATTGGCAGCACCTCTACCTATGGTAAAGGTACAGTGCAAAGAAATATTCCTTTAAATCCCGAAAGTGAAAATAACCTCTTTGCAGCAAAAAATGAGGAAGACCTTGGTACAGTTAAATTAACTCTTCAAAAATTTTATCGTATCAATGGCGGCGCTACTCAATTAAGAGGAGTTGTACCCGACATTATACTGCCAGATAGATTGGAGTATTTAAAATTCAGGGAAAAAGATAATGTAGATGCCCTAAAATGGGATGAAATACCAAAGGCTGATTATACTGTATGGAACGGTACACCCGGCGAAGACGCTGTAATAAGCAGCATGAATGAAGAGGTGAAAAATAGCCCGGTTTTTGGTAAAATAAAAACAAATGTAGACTGGCTTGCAACAAATGCTGATAGAACATACGATCTTAATATTACAAAATATAAAGAAGATCAGAAGGAACTTAAAGATGTAATTAAAAATTTAGAAAATCTGTATAAGTTGCCCAAGCCAATGGATGTAAAAATATTGCCCCAGGATGCATTGACAGCAGATGCTCCAAAAGATAAAATAGAACGCAACAAAGCATTTGTAAAGAGGATAGGTGATGATATTTATATAGATCAATCAGTGAAAGTATTAAATAAATTAATAGCACAGGGCAACCTGGTGAAGAGAAATTAAGAGAGTAACTTTCATTTAAACAAAGTAAAAATGCCTTCAAAATTTTTTGAAGGCTTTTTTTTAAATGATAATTCTACACTGGCGCAGATATGCAGCATGGGATTTGTGAAAAGGGTATCTGTGCCTTTGCAGCAATTTGCCATTAACTATAATTTTATATTGGCTGCTCAAGTTGTAAAAAAATAACCTTTACTGTTCACTAAACTGATGCAGGCACAGATACGCCAACGCTACTTTGGCTTTGCTGCATATCTGCGCTAGTGTGTAGACATCATCCGATAAATAAATATTTTATTCTACACTAATTACCCTTATAGTTTTTTATTTTGTATTCTAACTGCTCCATAATATACGCCATTAGTTTTGCATTTTTTTCGGAGCTGCCTTTTAAGTTGCCTTCTTTCAATTTCCAATTTAGCTGCTGGCGGCTTTGGGTAGCACTTACAAAGGGAAAGTTATTTTCGAGCAGGATACTGCTTTGTTTTCCAAATACTCTTATACGCATGATGGATGAGCTTTGATATTCTATCACACATTTTAAAGCATGGCTTTGCTGCCCGGCATCAATGATGATTTCAAATGAGTCTCCTTTTTTCATGATACCATTGTTATTGCAGGTAGTTCACTGTAAGTAAAAGGCTCTAAAGGATTTTCTGAAATTTTAAAATTCTTTGCAACACTATAAGCATGCATTTCATTTGCGGGGTATTGGTACGATGCTATTTCTAATATTCTTTGTTCTGATAAATCTACCATTACCCATTCGTAGGCAAGGTTTTCGGTTAAAATGGTTGGCATCCTGTGTTTTTTATTATGCACTTCGTACATTAATGCATTTGCTTTTGTAGTTACAATTGCAAATGTGTCCATAGTTTCACCGGTAGATTTATCGGTCCATGTTTGCCAAATGGCTGCAAGGTAAAATGCATTTCCATTTTTTAATTCTATGGCATAAGGGTAAGCCTGCTCTTTTTTGGCGCCTTCGGGTTGATAATTTCTCCATTCATAAAAATGAGTAGCAGGTACCAGGCACCGCCTTTTTAGAGCAGCATTTCTAAACATCTTACTTTCCAGCAATTTTTCAGATGTTGCATTTAACCAGGGGATGCCTTGTTTCCTGCTTATTTTTAAAGCATCCATATCTTTTATCCATACCGGTATAAATTCCCAGTGAGCCGGTATTATTTCAATATCTGTATGGTTGGTGTTGGCTCTTATGATGAGTGTATTGCTATATTTAAAGCCATCTATCATTTGTCCAAGCTCCTGCATGGCAGCCAGCGAGCCTAACTCTTTTTCTATTTGCTTAAGCCTGATAAACTGAATTTTTGATACCGTAACACCAATGAAATTGCACATGCTTAATTTTTTTTATTTGATAAGCTTAAGAGAGATGCTTTACATAAAAGTTGTAAAATAAAAAAACAAATGATAGCAATGGGTTTTCAAAATACCGGGGCTCTAAAAATATGTTTTATTCATTTTAAATGAAACACTATAAATATCTTTCTTTAATGATATTTAAATGATGTATAAAATGGCCTGCGGTTATAAAACCCATGGCAAGTGCCGTTGTGGGTTTGCCATTGGCAAGGCCCTGGTATTGAAGCATAGTATCGGTAAAGCTTTCAAATAATTGAATGGTAGTTTTTCTTACTGCCTTCATTTCTTCGCACATAGCTTTCCAGTCTCTTGCATTTGCATTGGAATGCAATGCATAATTATTTTCATCAAAGCCTGGTATATTTTGTGGCTCCTGCCTTGCAAAGCAAAGCGCCCTGAAATTAAAAATTCTTTCAGCGTCAATAATATGTTGCAAAACTTCTTTTATCGTCCATTTACCTTCTGCATAAGCGTACATCTCTTTATTGGGAGGTATTGCATCAAAAAAGGTATTGATTTCAACCTGTTGATTTTGCAAGACAATAAGTACATCATCTTCGCTCACCTGGCTGATGTACCTGTCGAAGTATTCGGGATAAGTACCCGGTAATGGTTTAGCCATAATAAACATTTTTGCAAAAATAAGCCGTTCTTTATTTTTTAGAACGGCTTACTTAATAGATTAATGAATGAGGGTAAGTTAGCCCCTTTTATTTTTTTTGATAATAGTTTTGGGCAGTTTTGTTTGTTTTTTTGCAGGCTTAAGGGTGCTGGCATATTTTATGGCATCATAAGCATTTGCAATACCACCCGATACAGATATATCGCTAAGTTTTACTTTTTCTTTAGTGCCGGGTATGTACACATCATCTTTTGGCTCTACTGCTGTTTTTACAATTGCTTCTTTTAATTGTGCAGGTGTAAGGGTAGGGTAATGCTCTAAAATAAGGGCAGCAATACCTGCTACTACAGGGCATGCCATACTGGTTCCACTAGCTTTACCATAAGTATTTCCGCCGGGTATGGTTGAGTAAATATTTACGCCCGGTGCAAATACATCCACTTCTTTTTTGCCAAAATTGCTAAAAAATGCAGTGATGCCGCCATTAAGCATATCGCCACTTGCGCCTACTGTTATTACGTTGTCTGCTCTGCCACTGCCATCTGCATAAACCGGGTTTGGAAAATTATATGCAGTATCTACATCTTTAGAATCGTTGCCGGCAGCATGTACTAAAAGTACTCCCTTGCTATCTGCATATTTAAATGCATCATCTACCCATTTTTTTTGTGGTGAAAATTCTTTTCCAAAGCTCATGCTGATAACCCTTGCTCCATTGTCAACCGCATAGCGAATAGCATTGGCTATGTCTTTGTCATGCTCATCTCCATCGGGTACTGCACGTACCATCATGATTCTTACATTATCTGCAATGCCCTGAATGCCTTTGCCATTATCTCTTACTGCGGCAATGATACCTGAGCAATGCGTACCATGAAAAGGGGAGCCTGCCATTATATTATTGTTGCCATAATCACGGTCATTTATATTTGTTTCATCATCTTGTACAATTTCTTTACGAAAATCTTTTGGCGGGGTAGAGGCTGCATCTGCTTTCCTGATATCTCCTTTTAATTCTTCTATCAGTTGTACATTAGAGATGTCGTCGCTATTATTTATTTTAGAAATATTTTCGATGATACCTTTGGTAGCCCTGGCATCTAAATCAGTAGGGGTATATGTTTTTAAATCTTTTACGGTATATTCATCTTTTCCTAGTTCTTTTTTTATAATAGAATCTCCATTTGTAAGCCTGTTGAGCATTGCCTTCATTAAGGGAAGTTGGCTCAGGTCTGCATCGCCTACGGTCTTTTCTTTTGCACGCAAATAAGTTTCATATTCTTTTTTATCGTTGTCAGATAGGGTAGATTCATCAATGTCTTTTCCTTCCCATTTACTTTTTAACGCATAGTAAACCCTTGCGCCTTCATAACTGTCTTCTTTTACATTTCGGCCGTCTTTACCGCCTAAAAAATTCCAACCATGCACATCATCAATGTATCCATTGTGGTCATCATCAATGCCATTGCCGGGTATTTCTTTAGGGTTGGTCCATAAAATGGGTTTAAGGTCTTCATGTAAAGTATCAATACCGCTATCTATAACGGCTACGGTTATACGAGTACTTTTTAATTTTTTTGCTTTGATAAAATCATAAGCTTTGTCGAGGCTGATGCCATTAAAACCAGTAGTGGCATGGTCGAGTTGGTACCAATTATTGGGTACGTCTTTTATGATTACTTTGGCTTTTGTTTGCCCAAATATGCTTCCGCAAAATAAGAGGGCCGCAATGAAATTGACTGAAATTTTATGCATAACTTTTTTAAATTAATAATCAGCGAAAGTAGCGGTATTGATTCATTTTTAAATACCAGCCATCATTTATTATAAAAATTTTAATGTTTATAAATTGTTATTGTATAAGCAGTGCTTACAGGCTGTTAAACAGGGCAGGCAAAGCTTTGCAAAGGAAAGATGCAAGGCCTTGCCTGTCATTGGTATTTGCACTATAAATCGAACTTTATACCCTGGGCAAGTGGCAGCTTGTCTGTATAATTGATAGTATTTGTTTGCCGGCGCATGTAAACTTTCCAGGCATCGCTTCCGCTTTCACGGCCGCCACCTGTTTCTTTTTCGCCGCCAAATGCGCCACCAATTTCAGCGCCGGAGGTACCAATATTTACATTAGCAATACCACAGTCGCTGCCTGCCTGCGATAAAAACAACTCGGCCTCCCTGAGGTTATTAGTAATTACAGAGGATGAAAGGCCCTGGGGTACATCATTCTGCATGGCAATGGCCTCTTCCATGGTATCATATTTCATAATGTATAAGATAGGGGCAAAGGTTTCGTGCTGCACTATTTCAAAATTATTTTTTACCTCGGCAATGCAGGGCTTTACATAGCAACCGCTTTCGTAACCTTTTCCTTTTAGCACAGCTCCTTCTACAATAAAATTTCCAGATTGGGCCTTGCATTTTTTTATAGCATCGAGGTACATGGCTACTGCTTCTTTATCTATCAACGGGCCTACATGGTTTTTTTCAAGAAGAGGATTACCAATTTTTAACTGGCTATAAGATTGTTGCAATAATGCTTTAAACTTATTGTAAATTTTTTGATGAATGATAAGCCTGCGGGTGCTGGTACAGCGCTGTCCTGCAGTGCCTACAGCGCCAAATACTGCTGCTGTAATGGCAATTTTTAAATCAGCATCCTGCGAAATGATGATGGCATTATTGCCGCCAAGCTCTAAGAGGCTTTTGCCCAACCTTTGGCCTACGGCTGCCGCTACTGCTTTGCCCATGCGGGTGCTTCCGGTTGCAGATATTAATGGTATGCGGTTGTCGGTGCTTAACCATTCGCCCACTTCTCTGCCACCGGTTATTAAACTGCAAACTCCTTCGGGCACATTATTTTTTTTGAAAACAAGCTGAATAATATTTTGGCAGGCCACGGCACACAAGGGAGTTTTTTCGCTGGGTTTCCAAATGGCTACATCTCCGCAAACCCAGGCCAACATACTGTTCCAGCTCCATACTGCTACCGGAAAATTAAATGCCGAAATAATGCCTACCGGCCCCAGAGGATGATATTGCTCGTACATTCTGTGCCCAGGCCTTTCGCTGTGCATGGTTAAGCCATGTAGCTGCCTTGAGAGGCCTACTGCAAAGTCGCAAATATCAATCATCTCCTGTACTTCGCCCATGCCTTCCTGAAGGCTTTTGCCCATTTCAAAACTTACTAACTGGCCGAGTGGTTCTTTGTATTTTCTTAATTCAAGCCCTACCTGACGTACAATTTCGCCACGCTTTGGAGCCGGCCATTGCCTCCATATTTCAAAAGCTTTTTTTGATTTTTCAATAACGGCATCATACGTTTTTTTGTCGGCACATGTAACCTTTGCAATCTCCTTACCATTTACGGGTGAGTAAGAAGTGATAGTTTCTCCTTTTGATTTTAACCAGGTAAGCCCGGTAGATACGCCGGGGTTAACCGGTTTTATGTTGAGTGTTTTTAAAAAAGATCCCATATAAAAATTTGTGTTTTTTAAGCCTGTAAGTTACTATTTAAAATGCTATTGAAAGGCCTCCTGTGGTCCAGCTTCCGGGCATTTTGCTGCCAAGCAAATCGCTGTATTGAATATTACCAATATTATTAATGGCAATAAAGGCTGTTGCTATTTTGTAGCGATATTCAGCTTTTGCATTTACCAGCCAGTAACTTTTAGAAATATAGGCATTAATACCCGGTGCAGTCTGGGGATTACGCTCTTTATAAATGCTGGTAAGGCTTAAACCAAAATTTTTGATAGTATAAAGTATGGTTTGTTGTAACAGTGTTTTGGCATGTGAAATAATATAAAAAGATGGTGCAGCATCTGAGCTTGTGGAATGTAAAAAGGTAGCATCTGCATTTACATAAAGGCTATGTGTAAGTGAAAAATTATGAGTATAGGTAAGGTCTATTTCTATGCCGGAGGTGTTTACTTTTTTTACATTTTGAGCAAGTGCATAAGTGCCGGTAGGGCTTAGGTTGGTTTTGCGTGGCATATCTGCATAGGGAGTGGTTACAAAATCAATTACATTGTGTTGATTGCGATAAAAAAATGAAGAAGAAATTTTAAAATGAGGCAACAAATAATCGGCGCCTGCTTCGTAGCTCCATGAGCGTTCTGCTGTTAAATCGGGATTGCCAATACTGCCGCCCGTTACTAAAGTTTTATTATAATTATTGTATCGTTCTGTAAAGTCTGCTGCCCTGATAGCCCTGCCTGCATTGGCTTTTAAGATGAGGTTATTTATTTTATAAGAGAGGTTTGCCTGTGGCAATATTTCTGTTCCAAAATTTTTATCTGATACTAACCTTAGCCCCGGATTGATGGATAGTTGTTTGATTTTATAAATAGCAGTTCCAAAAATGGCGGCATTTTGATTGCTATGATTACCCCTGTCGTTTGATGTGATGGTTTTGTATTCGCCGGAGATGCCATAGTTATAGGTAAAATGTAGTGTAGATTTTTTTGTATGAAGATATTGTACACTAAATGCCCCTGATTTATTATTATTTGCCTGAGCGGTTTTATTGTATTCGTAATGGTCAGAGCTGTTTTTGTAAGATGCATCTATTTCGTTAGTGGTGGTAGCAGTACTTTGTTTAAGTTTTAGATGGTTGAAAAATGTATTTACTTTTTCTGTAGCAGTATCGCTGGTGAAGCTGGTATAAAAATTTTGAGCTGCAAAATTGCGGCTGTCGTAGCTGCTTTGTAAAAATAATGTCCAGTTATGTTGTAGTGGTATGCCTGCATTGGCAGAAAAAGTATTGGTATGAAAATAGCCTCTGTTGCTGCTTCTTAGCAATTGGCCATTGGCATTATTGGTATTTGCCGCAATGGAATAATTTATTTTATTTCCGGTTTTGTAAATGCCTGCTGCGGCAGCAAGGTAGCCATATTCGCCGGTAGTAATGGAGGCATTACGCTGAATGCTTTTTTCTTTTTTAAATGATGCAAAAGTTTTGCTGATGATATTGATTACACCACCTACTGCTTCGCTGCCGTAGGCTGCTGCTGCAGGGCCTTTTAATATTTCGATACGCTCTATTTGCGATGTGGCAATGGGCATGTAGGCATTAAAATGCCCGGTGATGGGGTCGTTAATTTTTACGCCATCTAATAATACCAGTACCTGCTGAAAAGTGCCACCTCTAATTACAATATCGGCTTGTGCGCCATCGGGGCCCCGTTGCTGTACTTCTACCGAGGCGCTGTATTTTAATAATTCATCTAATGAATGTATGGGAAGTTTGCTGATGGTTTTTCCGTCGATGATGCTAATGCTTCTTCCTGTTTCAGAAATTTTTTGTGCAGCACGGGTGGTGGTAATGCTGATGGGGTTGAGGTCAATGATGTTTTGAGTATTTGCCTGTGAGCATAAAAATATGAATGCTATGGTAAAATATTTTCTCATAAAGAAAAATAGAATTTGCGGCAAAAATAAGTAGTAGTATTTGCTTTATGACAATTTTAGAGAATGCTTTTATTATGAGGCCCAATCCTTGCAAATTTGTTTGGTGCTTATTATACTTAATACAATTTATTTAATATTTGCCTGCTGTTTAAATGCTGATAGTGGTATGGATGCCTGACACCATACGCCTGATAGTAGCGGATACCCCGGTGAGGACGGGTGTGTGGCCTTTGTGCCGGAGTAGAAGCGGATAGCAGGGCTGATGCTGAAATATAGTAGTATGCCTGCGTACTGAAATTATTTAATATTGTTCATTTTGGTTGGGAAATTGTCCGTCTTTTACATCGCTGATGTATTGCTGTACTGCGGTAGTTACAAGATTGTTCAGATTTACATATTGCCTCAAAAAACGTGGTTTAAATTCGGAATTGATGCCGAGCATATCGTGCATTACGAGTACCTGCCCATCGCAGGCGCCACCTGCGCCAATACCGATGGTGGGTATATGCAGGCTTTGTGTAACTTCTGCAGCAAGGGCTGCCGGAATTTTTTCGAGCACTATGGCAAAGCAGCCTGCTTCTTGCAATAGCAAGGCATCTTTTTTTAGTTTTTCTGCTTCTTCTGTTTCTTTGGCACGTACGCTGTATGTGCCAAATTTATAAATACTTTGTGGCGTAAGACCCAGGTGGCCCATTACGGGAATGCCGGTGCTGATGATGCGTTTTACAGATTCTACAATTTCTTCGCCGCCTTCTAACTTGATGGAGTGGCCGCCTGTTTCTTTCATGATGCGTATGGCAGAGTTGAGCGCTTCTTTTGAATTGCCCTGGTAGGACCCAAAGGGAAGATCAACCACTACGAGGCATTTTTGTACACCCCGTACTACGCTTTGTGCATGGTAAATCATTTGATCGAGGGTGATGGGGAGCGTAGTTTCGTGGCCTGCCATTACATTGCTGGCGCTATCGCCTACTAAAATAATATCAATACCTGCTGCGTCAATAAGTTTTGCAAATGAATAATCATAAGCCGTAAGCATTGATATTTTTTCGCCTGCCTCCTTCATTTTTTGCAGGGTATGGGTAGTTATTTTTTTTACTTCTTTGTGTATTGACATGATAGTTTATTTGTTGATAGAAGCATTAAAAGGCAAATTATTTTATGATGCCGGTATAATTTTTTTGTTTTTTATTTCGCCCCAAAGGTGCTGTATGAGGCCATCTGCCAATCCTATTTTTGGAACATATATTTCGGAAGCATTTGCCCAGCGCATTACATTTACATAAATCTGCAATGCCGGCACTATTACATCGGCCCTGTCGGCTTTCAAGCCGTATTTTTCTATCCTGTCTTGCAGGGGTACGGCATCTAACTCTTTGTAATAATCTTTTAAAAGCTCGAGTGGGAGGGGCTTTCCGTCTTTTCGCCTGCTGATAGAAAATATTTTATTGATGTTGCCTCCGCTTCCAATGGCTACTACTTCGTTGTGGCCTTTTGTAACTGCTTTGATGGTGTTTTTTAAAGACTCCCATTCTATATCGGTTACCAATTTTTTTAATAACCTTATGGTGCCAATATTAAATGATTTTTTAAAAATTAAAATGCCATTGCTGAAAAAAGAAATTTCTGTACTACCGCCGCCTACATCTATGTACATATAACTATGGTTGGTGTCCATGTTTTCGGCTATATGATTTTCGTAAATTAAATTGGCTTCCATATCGCCGCTAATTACTTCTATTTGTATGCCTGTTTCTTTTTTTATTTGTTGGATAATTTGGTCAGCATTTTGGGCATCTCTCATGGCGCTGGTGGCGCAGGCTTTTACAGCTTCTGCCTGATAGGCGCTGATCATATACCTGAATGATTGCATTGTATGTACAAACATCTTTATTTTTTCGGGAGAAATGCTGTTGGTTTCAAATACATCAAAACCAAGGCGTAGCGGTACTCTTACCAGGTTCATCTTTGTAAATACCGGTTTGCCTTTATTGTCTGTAGTTACTTTTGTAATGAGTAACCTTGCTGCATTGCTGCCAATATCTATTGCTGCCAGTATCAATTTTTTTTTATTTAAAGGTCGTTTTAAATAATTATACTGCAAAAATAGGGGTAGAAAAATTTAAGAGCCTGATTTGCGATAGAGGTAATTATAAGTTTCTACCTGGCTGCGAATTTTTACCTTATTGCGTGGGTTTATGTAATTATTAGATTGTTCATTATCTAATATTCTTGCCTTGGTATTATCATTAAGTTGTATGTTGAGGATGTCGATTAATTCGGTGCGGATATTTTTTTCAATAATAGGGCAGGTTACTTCTATGCGATGATCAATATTGCGTACCATCCAGTCTGCCGAAGAAATAAATACTTTTTGCCTTCCGCCATTTTTAAAAACCATTACCCTTGCATGCTCCAGGTATTCATCTACGATACTTATAGCGAGTACGGGATGTTTAAATTTTTTGTTTTGAGTAAGCATGCAGCAAATTCCCCGGATAATCATTTTAATATTAACCCCTGCCTTGGCAGCTTCATAAAGTTTTTCTATGAGTACTGTATCGCTTAGTGAATTTAATTTTAAAATGATAGCCGCCTCTTTTTTATTTTTTGCAGTTTTTATTTCTTTATTAATGAGAGTGAGCATTTGCTTGCGCATACTAACGGGGCTTACTATCAAAGTTTTGCAGTCTTTCAATAATTTGGCTCTTGTTTTGGGGCTTTCGAGGTAGGTGAATATCCTGTTTACATCGGCCATGATGCTTCTGTTAGCTGTGAGGAGGCAGTGGTCGGCATATACCAATGCGGTTTTTTCATTTAAGTTGCCGGTGCTTACAAATCCATAATGGGTGGTTACCTCATTTTCTCTTCTTTTTATTAAGCAAAGCTTAGCATGAACCTTTAGGCCGGGCACGCCTATTAGCACTTTTACTCCGGCATCTTCCAGCTCTGTTTTCCACTCCAGGTTTGCTTCTTCATCAAACCTTGCTCTAAGCTCCAGTACTACGGTCACCAATTTGCCATTGCGTACAGCATTGGTAAGAGCATTGATAATAGTGGACTTTGGCGCCAACCGGTAACAGGTTATTTTAATGCTTACTACATTTGGGTCAATGGCTGCTTCTCTTAATAAATCAATGACGCTTTCAAATGAATGATAGGGAAAATCGAGGAGTACATCCTGATTTAATATCACCCCGGTTACACTATTTACAGAGCGGAGCATGGGATGTGTAAATGGTTTTTTGCGCAGATTTTTTTGAGTGAAAACAGTTTCGGGGAAATTCATAAAATCTTTAAAATTATGAATGCGCCCCCCGGGTATAATATTTTCTTTCTGGCTAAGGTTTAGGCGTTTAACCAAATACGTTAGTAGCGATACATCTATATCTTTATCAAATACAAAACGAACGGGTTTGCCTTTTTTACGGTTCTTTAATCCTTTTTCAATTTTTTGTATGAG
>JAFDXD010000048.1 GCA_018268135.1 Bacteroidota bacterium | reverse complement strand
TTACCCGCCTCGAAGGCAATAACCTTTATATTGAAATTGCGCTAACAGAAAGGCCCCGCCTGTTGGATTATAAATTTGTAGGCATCAAAAAAAGTGAGAGAGACGACCTGGTTACTAAAACTGCTTTATCAAAAGACAGGGTAGTAACCGAAAATATGAAGATGAGTGCGGTAGAAGCCATCCGTAAATTTTATTTTGATAAAGGATTTAGAAATGTAAAAATTGATATGCAGGTAACCCCTGTTCTTACTTCAAACAATGGAGAATCTATCACTTTCATTATTGATAAAGGCAAAAAAGTAAAAGTAAACTCCATCAACTTTACCGATAACGAAGAAATAGCCGATAATAAACTTAAAAAACAAATGAAGGGAACAAAAGAGATGACAAAAATCACCCTTTTTCCCGACCATATTGTAAGCCCTTATGGCGATTCTACTAAAACTCCGGGTATTAAGCAGTACCTCAGCGAAATGGCTTTTCTTTACCCCACTAAAACCAAAGATTACCTCGATCCATATTTCAGATTTAAGCTTTTTAGCAACGCTAAGTTTAACGAAAAAAAATATGCAGAAGATAAAGACAAAATACTTGACTATTACAATTCGCAAGGCTTTAGAGATGCAGCCATTGTAGCCGATACCCAGTTTTATGATAAAAAAGGAAACATTAATTTAGATATCAAAGTTTCGGAAGGCCATAAATATTATTTTGGAAATATTACCTGGAAAGGAAATACAAAATATTCTGACTCGGTATTAAATTATATTCTGGGTATTAATAAAGGCGATGTTTATAACCTTGATATCCTCAACAAAAAATTGGGCAAACAACTTTCGGCCGAAGGCGGCGATATTGGAAGCCTTTACCAGGATGATGGATATCTATTCTTTAATATTGACCCGGTAGAAACCAGGGTTTATAATGATACTATCGATTTTGAATTACGCATGAGAGAAGGGCCACAGGCTACCTATGGACGCATTACCGTATCGGGCAATGATAAAACCAAAGATTATGTGGTATTGCGTGAGTTAAGAACAATACCCGGCGAAAAATTTAGCCGTTCAGATATCATCAGAACACAGCGTGAGCTTTCGCAACTCGGCTTCTTTAATCCCGAAAAAATTACACCCAACGTAGTGCCAAACTCTGACAATGGCACGGTAGATATTAACTGGCAGGTAGAAGAAAAATCTGCCGACCAGCTTGAGTTATCAGCAGGCTTTGGAGGGGGCATTGGGCTTACCGGTACTCTTGGCGTAACTTTTAATAATTTTTCTCTTAAAAATATTACCGATAAATCCAGTTGGGATCCTTTGCCATCAGGCGATGGGCAAAAACTTAGCGCCCGTATTCAATCAAATGGCAAGGCTTATCGCTCTTACAGCTTTTCTTTTACCGAACCCTGGTTGGGAGGTAAAAAACGCAACTCTTTTTCTGTAAGCTATTTTAATACTAAATATGCAAATGCCTATGATATGTATGGCCAGTATTGCAGGTCATGCGGCGATACTTCGTATGTAAAAACAGTGGGCTTTGGCATTTCATTGGGTAAGCAATTAAAATGGCCTGATGATTATTTCAACCTTATTTATTCTCTTAATATTCAGCAATACAAATTAAAAAATTACTCTAATATTTTTGCCGGGCTTAGCAATGGCAACTCTACCAATATTAGTGCAAAAATAACCCTGGTACGCAACTCTGCCGGGCCCAATCCTACTTTCCCTACATCGGGCTCTAACTTTATGGCAAGCGGCCAGTTTACACTGCCTTACTCTCTAATTGGTATTGAGCCATCTTCTACCAATCAATATAAGCTGCCTGAGTTTCATAAATGGAGGCTCAATGCTGAATGGTATGTGCCCATTGGTACTGCAAAAGGAGCTGATAAAAACAAACAGTTTATTTTAAAATTTGCTGCTAAGTATGGCTTTATTGGTAAATACAATCACAAATTAGATGTATCGCCATTTGAGCGCTTTCAGTTGGGAGATGCAGGCCTGAGCAATACCACGGCTTTGCTTGGGTATGATATTATTGCTCAAAGAGGTTATCCTATTTACAATAACTCAAACCCCAAAATTAATCCCGAAGGCATACAGCCAACAGAATATTTTACTATTTTCAATAAATATACCGCTGAGCTTAGGTACCCATTCTCTACCAATGCAAGCAGTACCATTTATGGCCTGGCATTTTTTGAAGCAGCAAATGGATGGTACAAGTTTCAGGACTATAACCCCTTTAAGCTTCGCCGCTCTGTGGGTGTGGGTATGAGGTTTTTCCTTCCAATGTTCGGCCTGTTGGGCTTCGACTATGGTATTGGATTAGACAGGTATAATCAAAATACAGGCTTAAAAGGTGCAGCTAAATTTACCTTTATGCTGGGCCAGGAGCCTGAGTAAAGAAGCCTGATTTTTTTAACATCATGTAAAACTTAAACAAATGAAAACATTTTTTTTAGCTGTATTATTTTCTACCGGCATGATGATGGCCAATGCACAACGATATGCCGTTATTGATTCAAAATATATTTTGGATAAAATACCGGACTATAAAGAAGCCCAAAAAAAATTAGACCAGTTTAGCCAGGTATGGCAGCAGGAGCTTGACCAGCGCCAGGCAGCCATGGATAAAATGTATAAAGACTATGATGCCGAAAAAGTAATGCTTCCCGACGACCTTAAAAAGAAAAGAGAAGACGAATTGTTTAATAAAGAAAAAGAACTCCGTGATTTACAAAGAAAACGCTTTGGATTTGAAGGAGATTTATTTAAAAAAAGACAGGAGCTGATAAAACCCATACAAGACAGGGTGTACAATGCCATACAAAAACTGGCTGTGGAAAAACAATATGATTTTATTTTAGATAAAAGTGAAGGAATTACCGTTATATTTGCCGACCCAAAACTGGACAAAAGCGATGATGTGCTTAGAAATTTGGGTGTTAAATAAAATGCAAAAGCCCCTAACAGGTGCAGCAAAATGAACTTAAAATTGTACTATTAATAAACAAAAAACCAATTAGTAAACTTTAAAATTGAAAATGAAAAATTTAATCGTAGCAGGTGTGATGGCATTAGGATTTTTTAATGCATCTGCACAATCAAAAATCGGGTATATTAATACTGACGAACTGATCGGCTCTATGCCCGAAGCAGCAAAAGCAAACCAGGAGTTGGAAGAATATAAAAAAGATCTTGGCCAGCAATACCAGGATATGGTAGCTGACTTTAATGCAAAAGATAGTGTTTTTTCAAAAGATTCTGCAAAATTATCTCCCAGCTTAAAGGAAATAAAAAGGCAGGAATTATTTGCTCTATATCAAAAAGTAAGTGGTTGGCAACAACAGGGACAAGAGCTATACCAACAGGAAGCTCAGAAAAAAGGCGCCCCGCTTAGAGATAAAGCTTTACAAGCAATAAAAGCTGTAGCAAAAGAAAACGGTTATGCTTATATTCTTGATATCAATTCAATAATTGTAGGCCCTCCGGGTGATGATGTAATAAATCTTGTAAAAAAGAAATTAGGTATTAAAGAAACTGCTGCGCCACCAGCAACTACTCCTAAAAGAAATTAATACGCTAAAAAAATAAGTAAAGCCTCCTTAACTCGGGAGGCTTTATTATTTTTGGCAAATGAACAAACAGCCCATTGGCGTTTTTGACAGCGGATATGGCGGACTTACCGTATTAAAAGAATTGACTGCCCTGCTACCGCAATACGACTACCTGTACATGGGCGATAATGCCCGTGCACCCTATGGCGGCCGTAGCTTTCAAACAGTGTATGAGTACACATTGCAGGCGGTAAAATGGTTTTTTGAACAGGGCTGCCCCTTAGTAATATTGGCATGTAATACTGCATCAGCAAAGGCTTTAAGAACCATTCAGCAAATAGACCTGCCACAATTAGCTCCTCAAAAAAGGGTACTTGGCGTAATAAGGCCTAGCGCTGAAGTAATTGGGAATTTTACCATTTCAAAGCAGGTAGGTATATTAGGTACCCAGGGTACCATTCAATCGGGGTCGTATATTTTGGAAATACAAAAATTTTTTCCGGGTGTGCAGGTATTTCAGCAGGCCTGCCCACTTTGGGTGCCCCTAATAGAAAATAATGAATACCTGGGCGATGGGGCAGATTATTTTGTACAAAAAAACATTCAAAGCCTGCTGAGTAAAGCTAAAAATATTGATACAGTATTATTAGCCTGTACCCATTACCCATTGCTTTTGCAGAAAATAGTAAAGTATATGCCCGATGGGGTCAATATTGTATCTCAGGGGCCAATAGTAGCTCAAAGCCTAAAGGATTACCTGCTAAGGCATCCCGAAATAGAAGCTACATGCAGCAAAAACAGTGAATTAGCATTTTTTACCACAGATACCGCAGAAGATTTTGATAACCATAGCATTGCCTTTTTTGGCCGGCAGGTACAATCAAAACATTTGCTACTGGGATAAAGATTTTTAAATTTATCGGCCATCTTACCACAACTATCCCTTAAAACCCCTACCTTTGCCGTCCTTTCACAACAAGCAGGGATGGTGCCCTGCTGCTGAAATACCATTAACAATATTTGTAAAAGGAAAAATTTAATACAATGCCGGGAAAAAAAAGAACTTATCAGCCACATAAACGCCGCAGAAAATCTGTACATGGTTTTAGAGAGCGTATGTCAACAGCTAATGGCCGTAAAGTATTGGCAAGCCGCAGGGCAAAAGGCCGCCATCGCTTAACCGTGTCGGATGAGCATGGGTCTAAAAAATAAATTACTACATGCTGCAATGCAGTACAAACTTTATACAAGCCTTCTATTTTTTAGGAGGCTTTTTTATGAGCGTCATGTGGCAGGTAGAGCAAAGCTAAATTGATATAATTTTGCCGAACAGAATGCTGCACTATGCACTTTAGTACAAGAGTGCGACGCAACGATGATGCCATGAAAATGTAATGCCGGTAACCAAAAATGTATTTTATTTTAACTTGGTAAATAAGCAACGATATTTTTTAAATAAAACAAGCAGGTTAAAAAGCCGAAAGCAAATAGATATGCTGTTTGGTAAGGGCAACCAGTTTTCAAATTTTCCTTTTAAGATAATTTGGCTGCCGCAAAATAATGTATCTGCATTGCAGGTAGGCATTGGGGTTAGTAGTAAATCTTTTAAAAAAGCAGTAGATAGAAACCGGATAAAAAGGCTGATAAGAGAAAGCTGGCGATTGCAAAAAAATACTTTGCAGCAGCAATTGCAGGCCGGTAATAAACAACTTTCTGTTTTTATTTTATATACGCATAAAGAGCTGCCCGAGTACACATTTGTTTTTGAAAAAATATCACAAGTGCTTGAGAGGTTAATAAAAATAGCGGATGCAAACCATTAAATATATCCTGAGCCTGCCTTTTATTATTTTAATAAAAATATACCAGTGGGTAATATCGCCCTGGCTGGGGCCTAAGTGCAGGTTTACGCCTACCTGCTCTAACTATGGGCTGCAGGCGTTTAAAAAATACGGGCCTGTAAAAGGCTTTTGGCTTACGCTAAAAAGAGTGAGCAAATGCCACCCCTGGGGCGGCCATGGATACGATCCTCTGCCTTAAAAAATTGAGGCGATAATTCCTACTAAATGATTTGTTTGACAGATAATTTTTTGCACAAGAAACCGGCTGCCAACTATTGTGTTTGAAGTGCTTTTCTTCTTTTTTTGATTTTTATACGAGCCGGTTTCGACTTCCGATTTTTAAGAAAGTCGCTAAATGCTTTATCCTCTTTATCGTTCAGCACCTTGTTGATGAATACAAAATCTTTGTTATCCATTTTTTTGAAGTCTATCATAGCGTAAAATCTTTAAAATATTTTGTGGTAAGTATATAAGCTTCTTTGCTGTCAATGTACATTCTGTTTCCGCCAAAAAGCTTAGCTCCTAAAGTTCTTGTATAGTGATCAATTAGCTGAGTTTTAGCTACAAATGACACTATTCCATTGTATCCTTTGTAAAAAGAAATTTTGCAAGCATAAGCAATAAGGTTGCCTGCAACTCCATGATACAATTTTTTCTTCCCTTTATTGAATTTTAATCACAACAAATTTACAAAAAATAGGTTTGGCTGGCAAGCCATTTTGTAGATGATAGATTGCAAAAGATATGAAAGCACAGTATCTCAAACTGCTTTTATTTTAAGTTTAGTAACTGTGCTTATTGTAGTTGTGGGGCATTTTACCCGTAATAAGTTTTTACAATAGACTTATTACGGGTTCAGAAATCATGCCTGTATGAAATTGTAATTTGCCTTGCTAAATTTTTATTTCAAATATCAAGCAGCTTCAAATCTTTCTGCTACTTTTTTCCAGTTAATCACATTCCAAATTGCTTCTAAATAGGCTGGCCTTTTATTTTGATATTTTAAATAGTAGGCGTGTTCCCATACATCTACACCCAATATTGGTGTGCCTTTTACTTCGGCTACATCCATCAGAGGATTATCCTGGTTGGGAGTAGAGCTTACCTGAAGCTTACCATCGCTTACTATAAGCCATGCCCAGCCACTGCCAAAACGAGTAGCCCCTGCTGCGGCAAATTTTTCTTTAAATGTTTCAAAAGAGCCAAAAGCGCTGTTGATGGCTTCAGCCAGTTTTCCGGAGGGAGCGCCACCTGCATTGGCCGAAAGGCTATCCCAAAAAAAACTGTGGTTCCAATGCCCGCCGCCATTGTTGCGTACAGCAGGACTAATGCTTCCGGCATTTTTTACCAATTCGTCTAATGATTTATTTTCATTGGGGGTGCCTGCAATGGCTTTATTAAGATTATCTACATAAGCCTGATGGTGCTTGTCGTGGTGAATCTTCATCGTTTCGGTATCAATATGTGGCTCTAATGCCTCGTATGCGTACGGTAATGCTGCTAATGTAAATGCCATGATTAAAAATTTTAAAAGTGTAAGAAATATTTTTTATTAGTATAGCAAAATTAACGCCTAAAAATTTGAATAAAAATATTTAATGCCTGATGTTTCTTATTTCGGAAATACATTAATGCTGAATTTTTATAAAATATAGCGTTAAAAAATAAGTGAGTACAAGTAAAAATTAACCTGTTGCTGTTTATCAGATATGTATTGCCCTTTTAGTGATTTCACCTTCTTGCCAAAAAAAAATCTTTCATCAATTGGGCACATTCATTTTGCAGGATACCGCCGGTTACCATGGTTTTAGGATGAAAAGGGTTATTGCTGCCGGCTACTTTTCTATAACTGTTTTTATCATCATACGCTCCAAATACAATTTTGCCAATCTTGCTCCAGTACAAGGCTCCGCTGCACATAAGGCAAGGCTCTACCGTTACATACAATACTGCCTCCGGCAAATATTTGCTCCCTAAAAAATTAAAAGCACCAGTAAGCGCTAATATTTCGGCATGGGCAGTACTATCCTTTAGCAACTCTACCTGATTATGAGCTCTGGCTATTATTTTATTGTTCAATACTAATATGGCGCCAATAGGTACTTCACCATTTTCAAAAGCTTTTTGGGCTTCGGCTAAGGCCAATTGCATATATTGTTCATCCGTCATAAATAGTTTGCTAACTTTAAAACAAAATTAAGGTAATGGCATCGCTCAATGAATTAAATGCTTTAAGAGATTATTACAACACAGGTATTACAAAAGAATACAGCTTTAGGTTAGAGCAATTAAAGAAATTGAAAACCGCTATGGTTCAATATGAAGAAGCATTGTATGCCGCCTTATACCATGACCTAAAAAAAAATAAAGAAGAATGTTGGGCTACCGAAAATGGTTTTGTGATGGCTGAATTGAACAATGCAATAAAAAAACTGAGCCGCTGGATGAGAAAAAAAAGGGTAGGCACCAATCTTTTTAATTTTCCTTCGCAAAGTTTTATTTTACCTGAGCCGCTTGGTGTAGTATTCATTATAAGCCCATGGAACTATCCGGTAAATCTTTTGTTAACCCCACTGGTAGGCGCTATGGCAGCAGGTAATTGCGTGGTGCTAAAATCATCTGAGTTTGCACCTGCATCATCTGCCATTATGAAAAAGATGATAGAGCAAACTTTTGATAAGGAATATATTTTATTTGTGGAAGGTGATGGAGCAACTGTGGTGCCTGCCATGTTGAATAATTTTTCTTTTGATCATATTTTTTATACCGGCAGCACACAGGTAGGCAAAATTATTTATGAGCAGGCAGCCAAAAAATTAGTGCCGGTTACTTTAGAGCTGGGTGGAAAAAGCCCCTGTGTGGTAGAGGAGGATGCTTCCATAAAAGTAGCTGCCCGGCGCATTGCTATGACAAAATTTTCAAATGCCGGGCAAATGTGTGTAGCGCCGGATTATATATTGGTGCATCAATCGGTAAAAGAAACGCTGGAGAATGAACTGAAAAAAACTTTACAGGATTTTTTTGGCAGTGATGCAAAGCAAAGTAAAGATTTTGGCAAAATTATAAATGAAAAACAATTTGACAGGCTCATCGGGTATTTGAATGATGGGAAAATATTGTATGGAGGAAATACTGATAAAAATGAGCTGTACATAGAGCCTACCCTGATGGACGGAATAAAAATGGATGCCCCAATAATGACAGAAGAAATATTCGGCCCCATTTTGCCAATCATTTCTTTTAGCCATAAGGATGAAGCAATGGCTATTATTGAAAAAAATAAAAATCCCTTAGCTTTTTACCTGTTTACGGGTAGCAGTACTAATGAAAATTTTTGGCTGAAAAATGTAGCATTTGGCGGAGGCTGTATCAATAATGCAAGTGTACATTTAACCAATCACCACCTACCTTTTGGTGGCAGAGGCTTTAGTGGCACAGGGCAGTATCATGGCAGGTACAGTTTTAATACTTTTAGCCATTATAAAGGAGTGCTAAAATCTCCTACCTATATCGACCCCTCCATTAAATACCCACCCAATAGCGGCAAATTAAAATTACTAAAATGGATAATTAAATAATTATATAATGACTATCAGGCAAAAAATTTTGCATTTTATTTACCCTGCTTTTAAATCATTAACAGGGCTGTCAGGAAAAAATAATAAAACATTAAAATCTACTACCATGGCTCCACAATCTTTTTATGATTTACAAATAATTTTAAATAATGATCAGGCACTGAATTTTTCCTCTTTAAAAAATAAAAAAATATTGCTGGTAAATACTGCATCTGACTGTGGCTATACCAGGCAATATGATGGCCTGCAGCAATTGCATGAAAAATATAAAGATAGTTTGGTAATTATTGGGTTCCCTTCCAATGATTTTGGCGAGCAGGAAAAAGGGACTGATGATACTATTGCAACTTTTTGTAAAACAAATTATGGCGTAACTTTTCCATTGGCCAAAAAAAGTGTGGTAAAAAAGATTGCCGGGCAAAATGTAGTGTACCAATGGCTAACTGATGAAAATAAAAACGGGTGGAATGATACAGCCCCCAATTGGAATTTTTGTAAATACCTGATAGATACAGAAGGCAACCTTACTCATTTTTTTGAGTCGGGCATTGAGCCAATGGAAAAAGAGTTGATAAATGCAATAGAAGAATAATTGATCAAAAAAAAATAAAAAATAATCATGTTTACTAAAACAGATATTGAGAAATATTTTATTGCGGAAAAAAGCGGAGGCCTTTTTCTTATAATAATTGGCATTGCCGCTATTGGCCTGGCCATTGTTTTATTCTTTTTTGTAAAAGCAAGCTGGCATAAAGGTGCAGCATTGCCATTAATATTATTGGGTATTTTACAGTTGACTGTTGGGTATGTAGTTTATAACCGCAGCGATAAAGATCGTTTGCAAAATGTATATGCTTACGACATGAATCCCACTGAGCTAAAAGCTAAAGAAATACCAAGAATGGAAAAAGTGAATAAAAATTTTTCCATTTTTTTATATACTGAAGCCATATTATTTATTGCGGCAGTTGTGGTTTTCTTTTTTTTAAAAAATGATGACACAAAAAGTTTTTGGGTAGGGTTTTGCCTTGCTCTTGCCATTGAAGCCCTTATTTGCCTTGCCTTTGATACACAGGCGCATAGCCGTGCTAAACGCTATTTAGAAGGGATGAAAATTTTTTCCATAAAATAAAAGACTTTTTTATCTTTTATTATTTTAATCCTTGTATCTTTGCAAAAAAGATAGAAAAATGTTTTCCAAAACCTGCGAATATGCAATAAGAGCCATGATATATATAGCTCATACTTCGAGGGCAGGGCAAAAAGCAGGTATAAAACAAATTGCTGCCGGTATAGACTCCCCGGAGCATTTTATAGCCAAAATTTTACAAGACTTAAGCCGCAAAAGGCTGGTGCAATCTTTAAAAGGGCCCAATGGCGGCTTTTATCTGGATGAGATGTCAAAAAATCGTTCACTGCTTGATGTAGTAAGATCAGTAGATGGAGATAGTTTTTTTTCTGCCTGTTGCCTCGGGTTAAAACATTGTTCAGAATCTCACCCATGCCCTGTACATCATGAATTCAAAAAAATTCGTCAACAAACACACGACATGCTGGCAAATGCAAAACTTACGGAGTTAAGTGTAGCGCTTGAAAATGAAATAATATTTTTAAAGAGAAAATAATTTTTTAACTTAAAAGTTAAAATGTACAAATATCTAAGTTATGAAAAAGAAAAGGGTAATCATTGTTTTAGTTTTCTTATTATTAAATACTGTTTTTCCTCAATTATTATTTGCACAAGAAGATAATACACCATCTACTTTTTCTTTCCATTCTGTAGGCGCCTGGCTGCTAATATTGTTTTTGATGGTAATGAGTTGTGTAGTAATGGCGCTCATTTTAAAGTACAAAGTAGGGCAAATAACCCGTGGCAATAAGGAGGAGCATAGATTAAATAAGAAGGAAAAATTTGCAAATTATCTCAGTAATTTTTCCAGTAGGCAAATTGAAGCAATAACTACCTGGAAAAGAAAAAATTCAGGCGCTGCAAAATTACTCTTGCCTTTTATATTACTGGCGATTGCAACTTTTACTGCAGTGAGCCCTGCATTGGCGCAGGATGCTACAGGTGCCGATACTAATTCATTTTTGAGCGAAGCAGGAGTCATCATCACCATTGTATTATTGCTCATTCCCATACTGGTAGCAGTAATACTACTTTCAATAAAAGCAAAAAATGTATTGACACAGTACAAAAATAAAAAAAGTGCAGAAGAAGCTGCAGAGCTGGCTGCTTATTTAAAAACCTTGCCCGAAGATGAAATAAATGCAGTGTTGAAATCAAGGCAGACGGCATTGGATTACAGGCTTAGCAACAAGGAGTTGTCGGGGCAGGAAAAAGCCGTAGATGATAAAGGCTTAATTAAAATAAATAGTGAGTTTGGGCTGCCGGTAGTAGCATTAAAAAAGAAAGCGATAAAGCGGCCGGATATTGACCCTGCATTATCTAAGTTGATACTGTGGTATTTTATCTGTGCTACATTTTGGTTATTATTTGGTACTACAATTGGCGAATACCTGGGTATTAAGTTTGTAGCGCCCGATGCAGACCATTTGAGCTGGCTAAGTTTTGGCAGGTTGAGGCCGGTACATACCAATGCGGTTTTTTGGGGCTGGGCGTCATTAGGAATGCTTGGGCTGGGGTATTATGTAGTGCCAAGAGTTAGTAACACAAGCTTATCAAGTATTAAAAGCGGCTGGTGGGCATTGTGGCTGATTAATGCAGCCGTAGTATTAGGTACGCTTTGCCTTATGGCCGGCATTAATAATGGCGGCGGCGAATACAGGGAATACATTTGGCCGGTAATGTTATTATTTGGCATTGGGTTAATATTAACCCTGAATAATTTTTTAAAAACCATTGCCAAGCGTACCACCCGGGAAATTTATATTGCCAACTGGTACATTGTTGCATCTATCATTTTTGCACTTGTAATTTCATTTGTTGCCTACGTGCCTATATGGCAAAATGGGCTGGGTGAAACCATAATACAAGGCTACTATATGCACCAGGGAGTAGGTATGTGGTTTATGCTGTTTACCCTGGGTATTGTTTATTACTTTTTGCCACAGCAGCTAAATAAGCCAATTTATTCATACAGCCTTGGTGTACTTGCTTTTTGGACACAAATACTTTTTTATACTCTTATTGGTACACACCATTTTGTATTTAGCTCCATCCCATGGTGGTTGCAAACTATTGCCATTGTTGGTAGTGTAGGTATGATAATACCGGTAATTGCAGGCACTACTAATTTTATTATGACATTTAAAGGCGCATGGTACAAAATAAAAGACAGTTATACTCTTCCTTTCTTTTTAGTAGGAATCATCTTTTATTTTACCGGCTCTATGCAGGGTACGGCAGAAGCTTTTAGGAGTACAAACCTTATCTGGCATTTTACAGATTTTACTGTGGCGCACTCTCACCTTACCATGTATGGCATTATCTGCTTTTTTGTATGGGCATCTATTTATGCCATTGTACCAAGGCTTACAGGCAAAGAAGCGCCACAAATTACCATTGGAGCACATTTTTGGATGGCATTAATTGGATTACTGTTTTATACCATCCCACTGATGTATGGCAGCACCCTCAAAGGATTGCTATGGCTGCAAGGCAAACCTTTTATTGATGGAGTTACCCTAATGGCGCCTTACTGGTTGTGGAGAGCAATAGGAGGAAGCCTGATGTGGCTATCACACGTGTTTTTTGCATACAATATGTATAAGATGATTGCAAAAAGAACAGTAGTGGATGTAAAAGAACTTGCTATTCAAAAATTGGAAGAAGCATAAATATTGATATTAGTATAAATTCATTTTTTATCATGGAACTATTTGATAACCATAAAAAACTTTTCGGAACGGCATTTTTATTTTTTGCATCGCTCACCGTGATGGTAGCCATATTGCCGGCCTTAAGCAATCAAAAAAACAATGCCCCCTTGCCCAATGCTGCGGAGCTAAGCCCCGATGCTGTAAAAGGTAAAGCAATATATGTGGCCAATGGATGCGTAGGCTGCCATACACAACAGGTACGCAATGTAGATATGGATAAAGTATGGGGCAGCAGGCCAAGCATAGCTGCCGATTATGCAGACATACATCGTACAGATTTTTTTAGAAATACTGCTACACTAATGGGTACAGAGCGTACCGGCCCCGACCTAACGGATATAGGTACACGCCAGCCAAGTAAAGACTGGAACCTGGTGCATCTTTATAATCCACGGGCAGTAGTGAAAGAATCAATAATGCCGGCATATCCCTGGCTATTTATTTTGAAAAAACAACCCTCCAAAACTGATGTGGTAGTAAATGTGCCAAAAGAATTTATGGGAGGCCAGGAAGGCAAAATTGTAGCCACCAAAAATGTGATGTATTTGCTGGCTTACCTGCAGTCTTTAAAACAAACCAAGCTGCCGGATGGCACACCTGTACCGGCATTTTTGTATAAACAGGAAGTCAAAAAGCAAGGAGGCCCGGCAGAGCTGGATGGTAAAGCCTTGTTTACGGCCAATTGCCAAAGCTGCCACCAGGCAAATGGCGAAGGCTTGCCAGGTGCATTCCCTCCGTTAAAAGGCAGCCCTGTAGTACTGGGCGATAATGAAGAGTTGTATGTAGATATCATCATGCATGGCTACGATGCAAGAGCCGAGTATGGCGTAATGCCGCCGGTAGGTACCAATGCAAATTTTACAGAAAACGAAGTAGCTGCCATTATTAATTATGAAAGAAGTAGCTGGGGCAACAATGGCAAGAAAGTAACGCCTGAAGAAATTAAAAAAATATTAGATGTGGTAAAACTAAAACCACAAAACTAAAATAAGGATCATGAAAAAATTAATAGCATTAATTGCATTTATACTTGCCCGTTATATTGGGCTGGCATGCCCCCTTTGCGAAAAACAACAACCCAAATTATTGCAGGGCATTTCGCATGGCACCGGGCCGCAAAGCCAGTGGGATATGGTGATAGTGTGGAGCATGGTTGCCATAGTATTGGTTACCTTATTTTATTCTGTTAAATGGCTGGTAAAGCCAGGAGAAAAATCAAATACACATATCAAACATTTTATTTTAAATTTTGAATAATATGCAAGATAAAAGCAACATTTATATTTTTTTGGATGATGATACTAAACCTATTGCCGAAGTATTATCGCCGGTAAGCTTTGAGTTGGATACAAGAAAATTAGTGGATGGTGAGCATACACTAAAAATAGTAAGCAAGGATCCTACCGGCAAAGAAGGTATTCGCATCATTCCATTTATAGTACGCAATGGGCCGGCTATAGCTGTAGAAGGTATTAAAGAAAATGCAGTAGTGGACGGGGTATTGCCATTGATGATAAATGCTTATGGCAAAGGCGATCAAAAAACCTTTTTAATAGAAGGCAGCGAAACTCCCCAAAGTATTCCTGCATGGGTATGGATATTGATAATAGGATTTGCCGGATGGGCCATGTTTTATTTGCTCAGATATTTTTTAATAAGACAATGATGCTATGACTACACTAAAGGATATACAAACACTGGATGATATAAAACTTATGGTAGATGAATTTTACGGCAAGGTGAGAGAAAACGCATTACTTGGCCCGATTTTTAATGAGGTAATTCAGGATAGATGGCCACAGCATTTAGAAAAAATGTACCGTTTTTGGCAAACTGTATTATTAGATGATCATACTTACTATGGCAGCCCTTTTTTGAAACATGCAGATTTGCCCATTGATCAAATTCATTTTGATACCTGGCTTTCATTGTGGCATGCTACTATTAATGCACATTTCAAAGGGATAAAAGCTGATGAAGCCAAAATGCGTGGCGATAAAATGGCCATCATGTTTTTATCTAAATTAACATACTATAGAAATAATTCTGCAACACCATTATTGTGACGGAGAAGAGATCAAATAATATTGTAATAGCAAGTGTTTTTTTGTGGCTGGGTTTTGTTGGAGCAATAAGCTTTTTAGAATCCTGGATAAAATTTCAGGCCCCGGGTGTAACCCTGTCAATCGGGCTGGGTATTGGCCAACTTGTTTTTGGCGCTTTAAATAAAGTAGAATGGTTTTTTGCCCTTGTTATACTGGCGGCATTATTTTTCGGAAAAAAATCAAATCGGTTTGCCAATACCACTTTTTATTTTTCAGCATTCATTATTTTAATCATTCAAACTGTTTGGCTATTACCTGCATTAGATGCAAGGGCATTGCTTTACATTACTCATCAGCCCGTACCATCATCTGGCCTACATATTTATTTTGTAGTGGCCGAAGTACTCAAAGTTGCCTGCCTTATTATCACCGGTATTATTTTTTTAAAAAAATATCAATATGATTAATTTAAAAGATAAAATGATTGGCGAAATTGTAGCAGAAGACTATCGTACAGCCACTGTTTTTAAAAACTATGGAATTGATTTTTGCTGCAATGGCAACAGAAATATAGAGGAAGCATGCGCTTCGCAAAAAATAAAGAAAGAAGAACTGATATCTGAGCTCAAAGAAATAACCAGACAATGTACACAAATTACAAGCGATTTTCAATCGTGGCCGCCCGACCTGCTGATAAATTATATTGAAAAAAAACACCACCGCTATGTAAGAGCGCAGGTACCGGTACTGCAAGAGTATCTTGCCAAGCTTTGTAAAGTGCATGGCAGCCGTCATCCTGAGCTTTTTGAAATACAAAAATTATTTGCTCAAAGCTCAATGGAATTTATGGTTCACATGGAAAAAGAAGAAAAAGTATTGTTTCCATATATTATTAATCTTAGCGATGAAAATTCTGATAAGAATGTATTGGCTAAAACTGCATTTGGTACTGTAGCAATGCCTATTAGCAATATGATGCATGAGCATGAAGCCGAAGGAGGGAGATTTAGAAAAATTAAAGAACTGAGTAAAGACTATACGGCGCCGGATGATGCCTGTCATACTTACGGGATAACCTATTTGTTATTGCAGGAATTTGAAAATGACCTTCTCCTGCACATACATCTTGAAAATAATATATTGTTTCCAAAAGCAATAGAAATGGAGAAAGCTCTGAAAAATTAAAAGAAATGTTGCATACAAAACGGGCATACCAGGCATATAATACTTCGGATGGTTACCGGGTACTGGTAGACCGGCTATGGCCAAGAGGGATTACAAAAGATAAGGCTCATATTGATTGCTGGCTTAAAGAAATAGCTCCTTCTGCACAGCTTAGAAAATGGTTTGCACACGACCCCGGCAAATGGGAGGAGTTTAAAAAAAGATACAGGGAAGAATTAAAAGATTCGGTGGCCTTGCCGGAGCTTGTGAAAATAATAAAAGAAAAAAAGGTTGTAACACTTGTATATGCTGCTAAAGATGAAGTGCATAATAATGCGGCGCTGTTAGAAGAAATCTTATCTATTAAAATGTAAATTCTTAATGATGCCAATTAAAAGAAATGAAAATATTGTTCTGCTGTCAAAAGACCATCATTTTGCATTATTATTTTGCTGGAAAATAAGAAATGGCTTAAAACAAAAAGCCTCACTACAACGCATACACGATTACATCCTTTATTTTTGGAACAGCCATTTGCATACTCATTTCAAAGAAGAAGAAAACATCCTTTTTAAAGGCATCAACGATCCTCTGGTAGTGCAGGCGCAGCAGCAACATGCCGAAATATCGGCCCTTATTGATTTAATACATACCGGTAAAAATGTTTCCGAAGAGCAATACAATCATTTGGCAGATATGGTAGATGCTCATATACGATTTGAAGAAAGAGATTTATTTCCACGCCTCGAAAGTATTTTAAGTGCAGAAGCACTCTCCTCAATTGGCCGGCAATTAACTTCAGTGCATAAAGAAATTAAAGACGAATTTGCAGATGAATTTTGGCTAAAAAAATAATTTTGCAATGACTGTAACCGAAAAAAGCCCGATAATCATTAAAGTATTGTATGATGAAGAGGAACATTTACTAACTACTTATACTGCGGAGTACAGAAACCTGATGATGCTGATTTTTGACAAAATATATGTACAAAATTTTGGCGAATGTGGCGGAATGGGAAGATGCGCCACCTGCCTTATTGAAATTTTGAAATCAGAACATACTATTCCGGCATTTGACAGAAATGAATGGTCAACTATCAAAAAAACAGGCATTACCGATAATAATATACGCCTGGCTTGTCAAATACCTGTAAACGAATTATTGCATAATGCCACTATACAAATTAGAAACGACAGAGGATTTTAGCCCCTTTTTTACAAAGGGCACTTTTCATGATAATTGATAATTTCAATAGCTGTTCTTTCAAATTCATACCCGGCGTAGTGTTTTGTAATCTCATCCAATACTTCAAATATTTCTTCTGCCGTAGGCAAAGTAACCAGGCGTAAACGAAAATCTTTAATACCCGGCAAGCCTTTTAAATAGTTAGTATAATGCCGGCGCATTTCAAATATACCCGTTTTTGGGCCTTTCCACTCTACCGATTTTGTAAGGTGAATTTTGCACACTTCAATTCTTTCTTTTAAAGTAGGAGAGGGCAATATAGTGCCGTCTGCCAGGTAGCTTTTTATTTCTCTAAAAATCCAGGGGTAGCCAATAGCTGCCCGGCCAATCATAATACCATCTACGCCATACCTGTTTTTATATTCCAGGGCTTTTTGAGGGCTGTCAATATCTCCATTGCCAAAAATGGGGATATGCATACGAGGGTTATTTTTTACTTTACCAATCAGGGTCCAGTCGGCTTCGCCTTTGTACAACTGGCAGCGGGTGCGCCCATGTATGGCCAATGCCTGCACCCCAATATCCTGCATCCTTTCAGCTACTTCTTCTATGTTTTTTGAGTTGTCATCCCATCCCAGTCTTGTTTTTACCGTTACCGGTAGCCCGGTGTTCTTAATAACGGCTTCGGTTAAACGCACCATCAGGTCAATATCTTTTAGCACGCCTGCACCGGCGCCTTTGCTCACCACTTTTTTTACAGGGCAGCCAAAGTTAATATCTACCAGGTCGGGGTTTACCGTTTCGCATATCCTGGCGCTCATTGCCATGGCCTCTTCATCGCCGCCAAATATTTGAATACCAAAGGGCCTCTCTTCCTCACTAAAATCTAATTTCATTTTGCTCTTTATAGCATCTCTTATCAATCCTTCGCTGCTAATAAATTCGCTATACATCAAATCGGCTCCATTTTGCTTGCATACGGCCCTAAAGGGAGGATCGCTTACATCTTCCATCGGCGCCAGCAAAAGCGGAAAACCGGGTAAATCTATGTGGCCTATTTTGGGCATATCTTAGTGTATATTTGCGGCTGCAAATTTACTAATTATACCTCATAGTATATGGCATATAAAAGTTTAAAAGGATTTTCGGGCTGGGGCCAGTTGGGCATACTCCTCTTATTTATAGGCGTCGGTTTTATTTTAGCTGCCATCGCCCAGCTTATTATTACGCTCAAAATGTTGCCTGCAGGTGTTTCCCCCATGTCTTCGCCTGATGTAATATTAAAGCTGATGTTGGCTCCCGAAAATATTGGGCTGGCAAGGCTCTTGCAGGTAATCAGCACTTTTTTGCTTTTATTTATCCCGGCAGTAGCATTTACTTTTATTACCATCGGAAAAAAATATTTTTGGCTGGGCTTTAATAAATACATCCATATTTACCAGGTAGTGTTGGCATCTGTAATCATTTTTTTTGCAGGCATTGCAGCAGGCCCTCTCGAAGATATTACCAAAAGCCTGGTAGCTCATTTTCCGGCATTTAATGCCCATGCCCTCCATTTGGAAGAAGTGTATAATCAGCAGGCACTTGCCCTTAGCAATTTAAAAAGCTGGCCTGAGTTTATCATCGCCATTTTTATCATGGCTTTTTTTCCGGCAATGTTTGAAGAAGTATTTTTTAGAGGTACCCTGCAAAATTTATTTGTCCGCTGGTGGAAAAATCCTATGGCTGCTATCCTTGTTACTGCCATTATTTTCAGCCTTATCCACATGTCTGTTTACTTGTTTTTAAGCAGGGCATTATTAGGCTTTGTATTGGGCATGCTCTATCAGCAAAGCAAGAATATATGGGTAAATATTTTTGCTCATTTTTTAAATAATTTTTTGGCATTGGCTTCCATATTTTATACTATCCACACCAAGGGAAAAGTAAATATGGAAGATGTAGATCCAAACTACAACTGGTGGATAAGTATGGCGGCGCTGGCTATTTTGATTGTTGCATTTTGGTTATTCAACAAAGTGTCTTTACAAAACAGGGCAAGGATAAACGCTAAAGAAAATGTATTAATAGCCGCACAAAATCCCTTTGGCTCCATTGCAAATTCAGAACAACAGTAATTATGGCAATCAATATTTCAACATTAAAAACCCGCTCACTCACAGCAGTAATTTTTGTAGTGGTAATGCTGGCAGGTTTATTCATTAATCAATGGGGTTTTATTGCCCTGTTTCTCATCATCATGTTTGGCTGCCTGTACGAGTTAAGTAAAATTTTAAAAAAGATAAGTGTCAAAAAATATTTTTTAATCATTCCCCTTGCCCTTTTTTATATCATCATGCCCTGTATGATGATGCTCGACCTCGGCCTGAATGGCAGCGGCAAAGCGCTTGAAACAAATGTATATTCGCCCCTGTATCCCTGCGCCATTATTTTTTCTATTTGGATAAATGATACCATGGCTTATTTGTCAGGCTCCTTCATTGGCAAAACTCCTTTTAGCAAAATTTCACCCAAAAAAACCTGGGAAGGCACTGCTGGCGGGGCTTTGCTATGTGTAGTAGTCATAAGCCTGCTAGGATATTTTATTCCCATAGCAAAGCAGGTACCCTTTATTCACTGGCTGGCAATAGCTGCACTTTGTGCCGTATTTGGCACCCTTGGCGATTTGTTTGAAAGCAAATTAAAAAGGCTGGCAAATATTAAAGACAGTGGAAACTTTATGCCCGGGCACGGCGGTTTCTTAGACCGTTTCGATTCCATGCTATTTGCCACACCCTTAGTGTGGTGTTATGTAAAATTGTTTTTATAATTTTTTTTTATTGAAGCCGGGCATTTGTTTTTCAATATAGCATTGGTCCCGCTGTACGCTATTACTCCGGCACAGTGCCCATGCACAATGCCTCACCGGGGTAGCCGCTTCCATCGGGGCTATATGTGTAGCTGCAAATAGAGTGAGCAACATTTATAAGAGTAGTATCCAATTTTATGAAGCGTTTGAAATGCACGCAAATGTAAATGTGTGGTAATTTGTCAAGTCTATAAACTCATTTGAAAATAATCGATGATTAATTATGACTTGTCTTGTAAACTTTTGGATTGTTTATTCTTTCCGATAACAAAAACAGATACAAGGCCGGTTAATCCGCCACCTCCAAGAAAAGCGCCAGACCATTCATGACCAAGCAAAATACAGGCTACTCCACCAAGTATTGCCGTTAGGCCAATTGTTAAACCAAAATTTTGTCCTCTCTTACTTTGAGAAAGTTGTTCGCCAATGGCTTTGGTTTCAAGCGCCATTCTATGGTCTTGTTGTTTCTCAGCCATAGTCATAATTCTGTCTGCCCCATTGGGTATTATTTTTCCATACTTTTCTAAATCTTCCCATTGAGGTAATGGACCTTGATGGGAAGTAATTTTCCTTTCAATTATCTGTTCAACAGATAATTTCATAGAAAATAGTCTGAGTATTTCAGTTTTCTTTGGTTCTGGAACTCCTTTAAATAAAGTTGGATTAGCTTTAATTAATTGCTGCTCAATTTTATTTAAATCATTCCCATTGCCATCTTCAGGTTGATTTTTTTCTTGAGACATTTAACAGCAGGTTTCTTTGTGGGTATTATCTTTTAAGCATTCGTGGTATGCTGCATCAATATCTTGACCAGTAACACCCCAATCTGAACGAAGAGCTTTAAGGTCTGCAATATTTTCACTTATTGAAGTGTCAAATTCAAAATAGTTCCCGCCAATATTCAAAACAGACCCCATTCCTGTAACAAAATCAGTATCGGAAAATAAGAAATCAGACCTGAACATTTGCTTTTTTTTCATACAATTTCAAATTTGAGTTTGTAAGTTACCAAATTTGGGCGGCAAAGGTAAGCCGTTTATAAAAATTAACAAGTGCCACTTTTAATGCCTTAAAATTAGTAAATAAACGTTTCAAACCAAATATTGTTGTGAATTTAGTTATTAGATCCATTTAGTTAATAATATTCAGAGCCACTCAGTAAGCTTTTAGGGGATTTTGTTTCAAAATATTCTGTCAAACTGATTATTTAAAATTTGAGTAGGTAAAGAAGCAGAGCAGATTATAACAAATTTTTTTTAAAAAAAACTGTATCTCATTAAGTCAATTTTATGCCCTCTTAGATAACTTTCGTAATGTGATTAATACCCCATTTATTTATCAAATAAATTGTGCTGAAAACCACCTGTAGGGTACACCTTACCCAAATGCATATACGCTTTTTGCGTAACCTCACGGCCACGGGCAGTGCGTACAATAAAACCTTCCTTTATTAAAAAAGGCTCATACACTTCTTCCAGCGTACCCGGCTCTTCGCCTACGGCTGTGGCAATAGTGGTAATGCCTACCGGGCCACCTTTAAATTTATCAATGATGGTAGTGAGGATACGGTTGTCCATTTCATCCAGCCCATAGGTATCTACATTTAGCGCTTTTAGCGCATGTACGGTTATGTTCATATCAATTATTCCATTACCAATTACCTGGGCAAAATCTCTTACTCTACGCAATAGCCCATTGGCAATACGAGGGGTGCCCCGGCTGCGGCCCGCTATTTCAGTAGCGGCATCACTCGTAAGTTTTGTATGTAATATCTCGGCGCTTCGCAATAAAATATTTTTGAGTGTAACAGCATCATAATATTCGAGCCTGCTTTTGATGGCAAACCTGCTCAGCAGTGGCGCAGTAAGCAGGCCACTACGTGTAGTAGCGCCCACAAGGGTAAAGGGGTTTAAATTTAATTGCACAGTACGGGCATTGGGGCCGCTGTCAATCATAATATCAATGCGATAGTCTTCCATAGCAGCATATAAATATTCCTCTACCACCGTACTAAGGCGGTGTATTTCATCTATAAATAAAATATCGTTAGGCTCCAGGTTGGTAAGTAAGCCTGCAAGGTCTCCGGGTTTTTCTATTACGGGGCCACTTGTTTCTTTAATATTTACACCCATTTCATTTGCCACTATCCTGCTAAGGGTAGTTTTGCCCAACCCCGGCGGGCCATGAAAAAGTACATGGTCTAATGCTTCGCCCCTTAGCTTTGAAGCCTTAATAAAAATAGAAAGGTTTTCAATTATCTGTTGCTGCCCCGAAAACTGTGCAATTACGGCAGGCCTTATATTATTTTCAAACTCTTTGTCGGCAGAGCTTAGCTTATCGGCATCAGTATTTAAATTGGGATTGTGCATATTGTAAAAATAGCAAATGTTTTATAGCTGTATTTTAAAAATGATACATTTTGTAGTAATCTGCTCATCTCATTTTTTTAGCACATTATTATTTTTATATAAGCATTAGATTATGCGTAAATAAAATAAAACCGCCCGGTAAAAAAGCCCGGGCGGTTTACATCATTTTGAGATATTAAAATTATTTAGCTTTTACATTTACAGATACCCTGCGGTTTTGTGCCCTGCCCTCAGCAGTTGCATTATCGCCAATTGGGTATTTATCGCCATATCCATCAGAGCTAATAAAGCTTGTATCAGATGCGCCCAATTCTTTTATTTTGGCTAATACGGCAGCAGCACGGCTTTTAGAAAGAGTAACATTTTTTTCGGCAATGCCTGTATTGTCTGTATAGCCACCTACTTTAAACCTTGCATTTGGAAACCCTTTTGAAATCAGTACCATATTTTTTAACTGTGCTAATGATTCATCAGTAATAGTAGAGCTGCCACTTTTGAAACGCACATTTGTAAATTCAAACCAATTGCCTTTAGCCGTATCAATCAGGGCATCTTTGTCAAGTAAAAAATGTACCAGTTTGGCTTCGGTACTATTTTCGCCAACTTCTAATTTTCCAGCGCCGTTGGGCAGGTCAATGCTTATCATATTGCCCAGGTTATATACATAATTGCCCGAGCTGTCTAAGGTACCGGCGGCGGTAGTTGCAGCAGGCTTGGTTTCGGTTTTTGTAGTATCGGTAGATTCGGTAGTAGCGACATGGTCAGCATCTGTAGCTGGTTTATTGCAACCTCTATAAAAGTAAAGAGCTGCAGCAGCAAGCAATACAAATAATAATACCGGCACTAGCCACCTGAGGCCACTGCTCATAGATTGAGATTCTACAAAAGCTTCATCGGCCTGAGTATGGCCGGGATGATTAGTAGTAGAGGGAGTACCAATAATACTTTGTAATTGCAATCCCGATGGGATAGCGGCTGCCACGTTATTTTGTTGATCAGTTACTATTGCCGCAAGGCCACCCGCATTTAAGTGATTGGCAGAGGCATGCTTGCCTAATACAGATAAAATAAGAGGAGATGCAAGGGCAAAAAGTGAGGATGTAGAGGCTGTTTTTAACCCTGAAAACTTAGATACTAATGAAGTAATGGTATCAGTATTATTACCAAATAAATTTTGAATAAATTTTGATGAGGAATTCATAATGCCGCCATTATCGTTGCCAAATAATGAGCTTACATTATCAAGTAATCCACTATGGCTTTGCTCATGTGCCATCTGCGCTACCGTATTAGCACCCTCGTGGGTTGACACTTTGTTGATGAGCCCCGAAAAAATGGAAGGAATAATCCCTCCTAAGGCTGAGGAAACCCCCGTTTCGCTTTCGCCAAGATAAGAACTTGCTTTAGTAATTAATTCAGAGGTAAAAAGAGATTTAACTGCTTCAACCAGGTTTGTTGACATAGAAAGTAGTTTTAAGGTGATAAATAATTATAAGGTATAATGTATAACTTATCTTTAAAAGTAGCATAACATTTTAATATGACAAAGTGTTTAACCCTTTCTTTGCAATACCTCTCAAACCCATATATAGCCATTAATAAAAACTACCCGTTTTTTCCTTAAATTGCTCTATAGATTTGCAGGTAATTATGCTGAAAAGTAATTCGAAATATTGGTGGTGCCAGGTAATTGGCTGGTCTTTAAATATTGCTATTAGCGCATTTTTTGCGAATACTTTTATAAAAGCCCCAAAGCTTTTTTACATTAGTTTAATGCTATGCTGCCTTGCCGGGCTGATAATTACTCATATTATGAGGCTTAATATCCGTAGCCTTAAAGTATTAGAAAAGCCCATTAAGAATCAGGTATATTATTTTATTGTCATTACTTTAGTGTTTGCCATATTGTTTGGAGTGATAAATGAAAGCATTGATTATCTTATAGGGTATAACCCAGTGCGGCTACAAAAATATACCAAACCCGAACGGATATTTCTTAGCAGTTTTAATGCACTTTGGCTAATACTGATTTGGAATTTAATTTATTATACTTATCATTTTGTAGAAAGAAACCGTACGCAGGAGTTGGATAAATTAAAGCTGGAAGCTACGGTAAAATCCCTCGAATTAAAAACCATCAAATCTCATATAAACCCACATTTTATTTTTAATGCTCTCAACAGTATCAGGGCATTGGTAGATGAAAACCCCGGCCGGGCTAGGTCGGCAATTACAGAGCTGAGCAATATTTTGCGAAGCAGTATGAGAGCTGAGCAATTAGAAACCGTACCATTACAGCAGGAGCTTGATATTGTAAAAGATTACCTGGCGCTTGAGCACATGCGATTTGAAGAACGTCTTAAAATTGAAATGAAGATAGACCCCGATACTTTAAATCAGCCCATACCACCCATGATGCTGCAAACGCTTGTAGAAAATGCCATAAAACATGGTATCAGCAAAGAAATTGGTGGAGGGTTTATTAGAATAATATCTATGTTTCATGATCACCACCATATTTTGGCTGTTCAAAACTCCGGAAGGCTCAATGGCCAGTTTATTAGTAAAGACGGATTTGGACTAAAGAGTACGCAGGACAGGCTTAACCTGCTATACCAGGGGCAGGCACAATTTGCCATCAAAGATTTAGAAGAGTGTGTGGTAGAGTCAAAAATAACAATGCCTGTAGCAAGTGTTTTATAAAAAATTGAATAAATAATTTATCAGTGATGCAAAGAGCAATTATAATTGATGATGAAAGGCTGGCAAGAAATGAGTTGAAAAAATTACTGGCCGATTTTCCGGATGTAGAAATTATTGGCGAAGCTGCCAATGCAGAAGAAGGTATAGAAAAGATAGAGCAACTGATGCCCGATCTTATTTTTTTGGATATACAAATGCCCGGCAAAACAGGATTTGATATGCTGCTGCAATTGGAAAAAGCCCCACACGTAATTTTTACTACCGCTTATGATGAATTTGCTTTAAAAGCATTTGAAGTAAATGCCCTGGATTACCTGATGAAACCGGTAGAGCCAAAGAGGCTGGCAGATGCCTTGCATAAACTGCAACTGGCAGACGAAAAAGAAATGGCAGCAGCCCTTGCAGGCGTAAATAGGGGCATCCTTACAGAAAATGATCAGGTGTTTGTAAAAGATGGTGAACGATGCTGGTTTGTAAAACTTTCGGAAGTACGTTTATTTGAAAGTGTTGGCAATTATGCAAAAGTATTTTTTGGCAGCAACAAACCCCTTATTTTAAAATCGCTCAATGCCCTGGAAGAAAGGCTGGACGAAAGAACTTTTTTTAGAGCCAATAGAAAACATATTGTAAACCTAAGGATGATTGATAAAGTAGAGCCTTATTTTAACGGAGGTTTATTATTAGATTTAAAAGCGGGCGAAAAAATAGAAGTGAGCAGAAGGCAGGCGGTAAAATTTAAAGAGATGATGAGTTTATAAAAGATAAAAAAATTATAGCAGATGATGAGAAAAATATATTTTGTATTAGTGCTGTGTATTAGCAGCACTTTTTCTTTTGCACAAAAAATTAATAAAATAATAAATGCTAAGGAGGTAGAAAAAATTGAAAAGGTATTAGCTGCAGATGATATGCATGGCCGCAAAACTTTTTCGGCAGATATAGACCGGGCGGCAAATTTTATTGCCGGCGAATTTGCCAAAAGCAAACTGCAATATTTTAACGGCAGCAATTCTTATTTGCAACCGTTTGAAATGATAAAAGCTAAGCCCGTATTGATAGAGGGCCTGCTTGATGATGAAGCGCTGAATGAAAATAATGTAGCTGCCATTTCAACTTCTGAAGAAATTAATATTAACGGGCTACAAGGTTTTGACATCATAACGGTAAAACCCGGAGATGATTTTCCAAAAAAAGTTTTTCCGGTTTTTGACCTCAATAAAAATGTTGTAGTATTGGTAGATACTTCGTTTGCAAAAAGATTTAAAAGTATGCAGCGGTTTGCAGGCAATGCAAAATTTAAGTCGGAGGTATCGCAGATTTTTATACTTACAAAAAACAGTAACCCTTCAAAAATAAACCTGCATATAAAAAACGAACTTACCCTGCAACATTTACAAAACGTAGTAGGGGTGTTGCCCGGCAAAAGTAAAAAAGAAGAGTATGTTGTATTCTCTGGGCATTACGATCATCTTGGTATTGGCAAGCCCGATGCAAGAGGCGATTCTATTTTTAATGGCGCTAATGATGATGCTGCCGGCACTACAGCCGTAATAATGCTGGCAAAGTATTTTAGTAAATTAAAAGATAATGAACGCACCCTGGTTTTTGTTGCCTTTACTGCCGAAGAAATAGGTGGCTTTGGATCCCGGTATTTTTCAAAACAATTAAATCCTGACCAGGTATCGGCCATGTTTAATATTGAAATGATTGGTACAGAAAGTAAATGGGGACCAAACAGCGCTTATATTACAGGGTTTGAAAAATCTGATTTTGGAAAAATATTGCAAAGCAATTTGACAGGAAGCCAATTTCATTTTGAGCCAGACCCATATCCCAGTCAAAATTTATTTTACCGCTCAGATAATGCAACCCTTGCAGAATTAGGAGTGCCGGCCCATACTATCAGCACATCTAAAATGGATAATGAGCCCAACTATCATAAGCAAAGCGATGAAATAAGCACCCTTAATATGAAAAACATGGCAGAAATAATTAAAGCCATTGCCATAAGCAGTCACACAATTGTAGCCGGCACTCAAACACCTACCAGGGTACAAAAGGCGCTTTAATTTTTTTGGAAAATTTTAATTTGAACTTTCCATTAGAGAAAATATGTGGATAGAAAATAACTTTTGAGGTAGTTGGTGCTTGTAAAGTCTATACCATTAATTAAAAAAGTTTTTTCTTAGAATTTTACACACTCAATTTTACGCCATGTACGGCTGCAGCAATTTCTTTTATTAAGGAGGGGTCTTTTTCTATGGCATTGCCTACTACAATTACATCGGCGCCTGCTTTGCAATTTAGATAAGCTTTTTCGGCAGTAGTAATGCCGCCGCCAACTATTAATGGTACATCTATACATCCAGCTACTTGCTGTATCATACTTTCTGATATGGCTTTTCGGGCGCCACTGCCTGCATCCATGTATATTAATTTCATGCCAAGCATTTCGCCGGCCATTGCAGTACACATGGCTATTTCATTTTTATCTGCTGGCAAAGGCGCAGCATTACTAATGTACGAAACAGTGGTGGGCGCTCCGCCATCTATTACCATATAACCTGTTGGCATTATCTCCAGCCCGCTTTGTTTTACTACAGGGGCGCTTACTACATGCTGGCCTATTAGCAGCTCTGCATTGCGGCCACTAATGAGCGAAAGGTACAATAGCGCATCGGCATATTTGCTTACCTGGCTCGGGCTGCCCGGAAAAAGTATAACCGGAATAAGAGGGCATCGCCGCTTTATCTGTTGCACACATTCATCTATATAATTTGAAATAACCAAACTGCCGCCAATTAAAAAATAATCTACACCGGCTTCTATTGCCAGCATGGCCAATTGATCTATACTTTCATTGTTTACCTTATCGGGGTCTATAAGTACAGCAAAAGATTTTTTACCCTTTAGCTTACGCTCTGCCAGTGATTGATAAATGCCTTTCAAAATGTATTGCTGTTTTTGTTTGTTGCAAAAATGTGTAATTTTTGGTACTTACCGAAATATAAACCTCTTTACCTTTTATTTTTTGCAATTTCGTATTTTTTATTGGTAGTTTAATTCTTACAGTTTATTAAAATTTTATATTTATCGGCTTTATTTTGGTTTTAACAATTTACATTTTCATTCATCCATTGTGAATTTTATGTATCAAAAATTTCATGTACGTTTGAGCTAATGCAGGATATTACCAACGAAATAAAATTTAAAACCGCCAGAAGCGGTGGCAAAGGCGGCCAAAATGTAAACAAGGTAGAAACCATGGTGGAAGGGTACTGGCATGTACAAAATTCACAACTTTTTTCAGCGGAGCTTAAAGAAAGATTGCTGCAAAAACTTGCACACAAAATAAATGCTGAGGGCTATTTGCTTATTAAAAGCCAGGAAGAGCGCACACAATTGGGCAATAAGCTACTGGTGATTAAAAAAATGAACCAGGCCATTGCCAGGGCTTTAATTACTCCTGCAAAAAGAAAAGCCACCAAACCTACCAAAGCATCTCAACAAAAAAGGCTTGACAATAAAAAACGAACGGGAAATATAAAAATCCAAAGAAGAAAACATTCAGATGATGAATAAAAAAATTATTGCTGTAGCATTAATAATTGCCCCGTTAATCATGGCCTTTAAAGCGTACAAACGCCCAACTGGTAAGCTTATCATTCATTTTGTACATACGGCTGATAATAAAAAAATATGTAAAGACAGTACTTACTCAAATGCCTTTGGCGAACAATACAGCATTACTAAATTAAAATATTATGTAAGCAATATGCAGGTAGATAATTTTAAAGAAAATAACAGTTATCATTTGATAGATGCATTTGCAGAAGACAGTATTGTACTAACCTTGCCAGAGGGTAAATATAACAACATACAGTTTTTATTGGGAGTAGATAGTGCCAAAAATTGTAGTGGCGCACAAAGTGGCGCATTAGATCCACTAAATGATATGTTTTGGACATGGAATAGCGGTTACGTTATGTTTAAATTAGAAGGCACTTCGCCAAACTCTACTGCAGACCTGCAAAGAATAGAGCAACATATTGGCGGCTACAAAGGCCCTTATAAAACCATGAGACAAATTCAATTGCCCTTCAATCAATCAATCGAAATTGCACTGCATAAAATATCGGAAGCCTATATCAATGTAAACCTTGATAAGTACTGGCATGGAAAAAATGACCTGAGCATTGCCGCACAGCCATTGCTGATGGTAATTGGCGAAAAATCAAAAAATGCTGCCGATAATTTTATTGGCATGTTTAGTGTAATAGAAAAATAAATATATACTTACCATTGAAATACCGCATCAGCCTATATTTAATAATGTTTATAGCATTAGCGCTGCTCTTTATCGGAGCTGCCAAAAATGATGGCTATGGCCCTTATCACCCTACAGCTTTAAAGTTTCAAATACCAAAGGGCTGGCCTGCGCCACCATCCAATATATTTGCCAATAACAGGCTTACAGAAGAAGGGTTTCAATTAGGTAAAAAATTATTTTATGATGGCAGGCTTAGTAAAGATGGCGAAGTAAGCTGTGCCAGTTGTCACCAGCAGTTTGCGGCCTTTAGCACTTACGATCATGATCTTAGCCATGGTGTCAACAACAGTTTTACCAACCGCAATGCTCCTGCGCTTTTTAATTTGGCATGGATGCACGCCTGGCATTGGGATGGCGGAATAAATAATATTGAAGTACAGCCCCTATCGCCACTAACAGCGCCTAACGAGATGGGTGAAACGCTAAATGATGTGTTGGCAAAATTAAATAAAGATGATAGCTACCATAAAATGTTTAAAGCAGCATTTGGCGATGCAACCATTACCAGCCAGCGCATGTTAAAGGCATTGGCACAGTTTACCGGCAGCCTTGTAAGTGCCAATAGTAAATACGATAAAGTAAAAAATGGAGAAGCATCTTTTACAGATACTGAGCAAAAAGGCTACGATATTTTTAAAGCTCATTGCAATACCTGCCATAAAGAGCCATTATTTACAGACAATAATTTTCACAACAATGGCCTGCCGCTTAATCGCTTTAAAGATATTGGCAGGCAAAAAATAACCATGCTTAACGGCGACTCCCTGTTATTTAAAACGCCCTCCCTGCGAAATGTACAATACAGTTTCCCTTACATGCACGACGGCAGTATTTATACGCTCACCCAGGTAATACAATACTATTGCGGCTTAGATACATCCGGCAAAATACTTGACCCCCTCTTAAAAAATAAAATAAACCTTACTCCATTGCAGCAAGCACAGCTAAAATATTTTTTATATACTTTAACAGATACAGTGTTTACAAAAAACAAACGCTTTGCACCATAAGCAATAACAAAAATTTACGGTTAAATTTGCAAAAAAAAATAATAACCATTGAGTAGTAGTGTAAAACAATTAGCGGGGCAAACAATCTGGTATGGCGTAAGCTCCATAGCTGCCCGTTTTTTAAATTACCTGCTTACTCCATTTCTTACCTATGCACTAAGCAAAGCCGATTATGGTAAAATGAGCCTGGTATATGCTGCCTTGCCGGTACTTAATGTATTATTTACTTATGGTATGGAAACGGCTTTCTTCCGATTTTCAAATAAAGAATACGACCCTACTAAAATTTATCATACTACGGCCACTTCCATCATCATAAGCACTTTTCTTTTTGGGATAGTATTACTGCTTTTTCATCAGCAGCTTGCCACTATTGCAGGTGTTGGTAATTACCCTGAGCTGATAAGGCTTAGCATTTACATTATAATGCTCGATACGCTTACCATTATACCTTTTGCAAAACTCAGGCTCGATGGCAGGCCCAAAAAATATGCGTTGGTAAAAGTTGGCGGCATATTGGTAAATATTTTCTTTACATTTTTCTTTTTATTGTTTTGCAAAAATGCCGCCCAATCACATCCCGAAAGTTTTCTTGCAAAATTTTACAATGCAGACCGCAATCCTGTGTACTATATTGTATTGGCCAATCTCTTTCAGTCCATCGTTACTTTTTTATTATTGATAAAAGAAATGTCGGCCATCAGGTTAAAACTGGACTTGGAACTTTGGAAAAAAATAATGATTTACTCAGCGCCATTAATTATAGTGGGCCTCGGGGGCATTGTAAATGAAACAATGGACAGGCAAATGCTGCACAAGTGGGTGCCGGGTAGCGAAGTGTATAAAGAAGAGCAGGTGGGCATTTACAGCGCCTGTTATAAACTATCGCTTTTAATTACCTTGTTTGTACAGGCATTTCGCATGGGCGCCGAGCCGTTTTTCTTTAAGCAGGCAGGCAGCAGCCATCAGCAGCGTACATACGCAAGGGTTATGAAGTTTTTTGTAATTGTAATCAGCATCATGTTTTTGGTAGTAGTGTTGTACCTCCGCATCTGGAAAAATTTTATCAGCAGCAAAGAGTGGGAAGGGCTTGCTGTGGTGCCCATTTTATTACTCGCCAATATGTTTTTAGGCATTTATTACAACCTGGCTATTTGGTACAAGCTTGGCAACAAAACCAGCGCCGGCGCCTATATCACCCTTACCGGCGTATTGGTAACTATTATCATCAATTATTTTTTTATACCACACTATAGTTATTTGGCTTGTGCCTGGGCTACATTTTTTTGTTATGCCAGCATGATGCTGATATCATACATTTGGGGGCAAAAAGTTTATCCCATACCCTATGCATGGAAAAAATTAAGCGCCTACATCGTAATCGCCATTCTTCTTTTTTTATTGTCAAAAGGTATCACACATTTTTATACAAATAAATATTTTGATATTGCCATCGGCAGCATTTTATTGCTAGGGTACCTGCGCTTTATAGGTTTTATAGAGCAAAAAGAATTGCCCAAACTTCCGATTATCGGTAAATATTTTAAACCCGTTTCTTCCTAATTTTTATGTACCCGGCAGTGTATCGCTCATCATCTTCATGGGCGTCGCACTCTTGTACTGCATTTCTTTGTTCGGCTATCAAAGCGTTGTGTGCTTCCTTAATTCGATATAGCCCAAATACTGCAAAAGGAAAACTTTGAAAATGTTCACTAATTAGTTACCTTTGACAAATGCAGAGGCAACTGAAAACTTATGGTAGTTACTTCTTAGACCTTTACAATGCTCTTGACGAAGATGTACAAGAAAAGATAGATTGGGTATTTGAAATCGTAAAGACGGCCGAACATATTCCTAAAAAATCTTTTGACCATTTAACAGGTTCAGACGGGATTTTTGAAATTAGGATTGAATACGAAAGCAACATTTACCGGGTGCTTTGCTTCTTTGATAAAGGAAATTTAGTTGTATTGATAAATTCATTCCAAAAGAAAACCCAAAAGACACCTCCAAAAGAAATTGCACTTGCAGAAAAGCTTAAAAAACAATACTTCATTGACAAAAAAATAGATGATGAAAACAAAAGAAATAAAAACAAAAAGGTCAGGAAATAAAATAACTGATTGGAACGACCACCTTGACAAAAAATATGGCAAAGTCGGAACTGTTAAAAGGACTGAATTTGAGAGCAAGGCTCAGGCTTTTGTTATTGGCGAACTTTTAAAGGAAGAAAGAGGCAAAGCTAACTTGACACAGGAAGCATTGGCAGAAAAAACTGGTACTAAGAAAAGTTACATTTCAAGAATCGAGAACGGGCGAGCTGACATACAACTTTCAACTTTGTTTAAACTTGTTGAACAAGGGCTTAACAGAAAATTAGAATTGTATATACGCTGACATTGAAAGGCAGCACACAACATAGCTTTTGATTTCTGTATATAAATTTATGGAATTGCAATCATAAAAAGGTATTGCCAATAACCGGGCTATACGGCTTCGATTGAATCTTTGTGGATAGTTCAACTTTCGTTCATTAAATAAACTTTACGGCTAAATATTTCTACCTTCATCAATATACAAACCCGGTGTGCTTTCTGCTACTAACTTTACATTACACGCCGCTTATGCCATGAGAAAAATATTACAATATTTATTAAAACGCCCCCTCACCTGGATGAGCGTAAAACTGGCAGCGGCTCCCCGGCGGGATAAGGTTTTTGCATCGCTCAGTAAATTATACCGGCAGGTAAAAAATGCGAAAAGCACCAGGCTACACACTATTGAAGCCGATCTTTCTAAAGATAATTTTATCATCTTTAGCGATCAGCACAAGGGCGATCGCGGTTGGGCCGACGATTTTCATTCATGCGAGCCCAATTATATTGCAGCATTAAAGTATTACCATTCTGAGGGCTTTAGTTTTATAAACCTGGGCGATAGTGAAGAGCTTTGGAAATTTACAGCAGAAAAAATTTTACCTGCCAATGCAGAGCCTTTTGCTGCCGAAGCTGCTTTTCAGCCCAATCGTTATTTCAAAACTTTTGGTAATCATGATATCATCTGGAAAAATAAATTGGATGTACTATTTTGGCTTAAGAAATATTTTGCCATGCCACTGCCGGTGTACGAAGGCATCATACTTCAAATAAAAAACCTGCCAATACCCCTGCATATTTTTTTAACGCATGGCCATCAGGGCGACAAAATGAGCGATAACAATGCTTTTAGCACCTGGGTTATTGCACATATTTGGATGCCGCTACAGCGTTATCTCCGCATCAATGTAAATACTCCAAGCAAAGATTTTACTCTAAAAAACAAGCACAATAAAATGATGTATGAATGGAGCAGCCGGCGAAAAAACATGCTGCTCATTACCGGCCATACGCACAGCCCTGTATTTGCCTCAGGTAAATATTTGAAACACCCTTCAAACGAAATAGATACCGGCTTAACCATGCTACAACTAAAGCCTACCTACTTTAATACCGGCTGCTGCTGCTTTAGCGATGGTGATATTACCGGTATTGAAATATCCAATCAATACATTCGTTTAATAAAATGGCATTTGGAAAACAATATTTCCAAAAAAATGCTGTTAGAAGAAATTGAAATAAACAAATTGATTGCTGATTTGGATTAGTAAAATACTGGGCGAGTCTTTTATATTTCTAATAAAATACTTTACAATTTTTTCAATACTCAAAGTTTATGGTAACCCTGCTGCATAGAGTGGCTCATGCAGCATGAGCGTATGCTACTGATGAAGTGCAGCATTTTTAAAAAAAGAATTCAAAAGCCTTGCTAAAGTAAGGCAACATTTTTATACAGTATAAATACAGCTTTGCTTACTGCAATGGCTATACGAAGATTATAGGGGCTTATTTTTTATTATCGAACAATTCTTTTTTGTCAACAACTTTTACCTGCATACCTGTTTTTAAAGTCTTGCTTACTACATCATAAGGGCCGGATATTACTTCGTCGCCGGGTTTTAGGCCGCTTATTATTTCGATGTAGTTGATATCCTGTATGCCGGTTTTTACTTTTACTTTGGTTACTTTATTGTCGGCTCCTTTTACAAATACTACTACATCAAGGTCGTCAACAGAAGTGTTGGCAGTATTGTTATTGTCAGAAGGGTCAGTAGTTTTTTTGGCTGCTTTGGTACTGTCGTTTTTATCTCGGGTGGTTACGGCATTGATGGGTACACTCAATACATTTTGCTTGGTTTGAGTTTGTATATCTGCGCTGGCGCTCATGCCCGGGCGAAAAGGAAAGCTGCCTTTGCCAAGTAAATCAGTATAGCTTGAGGGGTCTAACCGAATGTACACTTTGTATTGGGTAACATCGGTGCTGGTATTGGCCAATACACTTTCGGTAGCTGCACCATTATTGCTGCTTGCTATTTGAGTTACATATCCTTTAAATTTACGATCGCTGTAGGCATCTATGCTTATGATGGCGCTGTCTCCAAGTTTTACTTTTGGCACATCGTTTTCGCCTACATCTACTCTTATTTCTATTTTTGACATGTCTGCTATGCGAAGCATTTCGGTACCAACATTAAAACTATTACCGGCTACTTTTTCGCCTTTTTTTACGCTTAATAAACTTACTACGCCATCCATGGGTGCGGTAATATCGGTACGGCTTAGGTCTGTATTGGCTTTGGCCAGGTTTTCTTTGGCGCTTTGCACATTGGCAAGGCCTCCTTTAATACCTGCTAAAGCAGCATTATAATTGGCTTCTGCAGTTTTATAATTGGCATCTGCTGTATTAAATTCATTTTGGCTGATTACTTTATCATTAAAGAGGCTTTTTTGCATGTCATAAGTTTGTTTAGCCTGATTAAGCTGTGCTTTAAGTGCTAATAGCGATGCCTGGGAATTAGCTACCTGCGCCTGGCTTTGTGAAACTCCGCTGGCAGCCTGGTTGCGTTGTATGTTATATACATCTGCGTATATGCGTGCCAGTAACTGTCCTTTTTTTACCGTATCGCCTTCGGCTACATTTAGCTCTGTAATTTCGCCACTTATATCGGGGCTTATTTTTACTTCTACTTCGGGGTATATTTTACCGGTGGCATTTACTACTTCTATAATAGTTCGCTTCTGAGCTTTTTCTGCGGTTACTTTGGTGCCTTCTTCTTTACCAAAGGCTCCTATTTTAGATAGCACTATTAATAATACCAGTAGAATGCCTACACTTATTAATACCCATTTTGATTTTTTGTTCATTGCCATAATATTCTTTTTTTGCAGTAATGCTACCTGGCCTTGCTGGTACATTTCTGTGGTTGTTGTTAAGTTTTTGTTTTTGCCTGGCCTTGCGCTGATGCCGGGTGGCTGCCCGATGGAAGCGGCATGCCGAGGAACGAGGCATATAGCGTACAGCGGGAACTACTGCTGATATTGGTATGTAGCTTACAGCCCCCGATTGTTTTTGCTTTTATAATTTTAATCCTAATCCTTTATAATATTCTAATACTTTCATTTTAAATACATAATCAAATTGGTTTAATGTGTATTCCAGCTTTGCTTTTAATAAATTATTTTGGGTGGTGATGTAATCGTAAGTGCCTAGCATGCCTACAGATAGCCTCTTTAATGCAAACTCGTATGTTTGCTGGTTGGCTTGTACAGATTTTTGGCTTGCATTAAATTTTTCTAATGCAATTAATGCAGCATTGTAGGCGGCATAAATATTTTGTTTGAGCGTTTGATCGTCTAATTTTTTTTGTAGTTGCAGGGAGCTGATATCTAATTTACTTCTTTCCCAATTGCTGCGAAGGGCGCCGCCATTAAAAATAGGTACGTTGATGCTTAGCCCAATAGACTGCCTGAAATTATTGGACAGTTGTTTGGCAAAACCGGTTTTGCTATAGCTGTAATTATAAAATGGCTGTGTAGAAAATACCTGGTAATCTGTGCCTCCTACAGTTACTTTTCCGATGGGAGGGTTGATGGCGGTGGCTGAAGTTATTTCCTGCGATTGATTGTTGTAATTGCTGCCAAGGCTTCCGAAAATACTGAGGGTGGGATACATGGCGGCTCTGTTGGCTGCTACATTTTTTTCGGCTGCCTTTATTTTGAAACTATCATACACCTGCTGTGGCTGGTTGGCTAAGGCAAGACTGTACACATTATCGGGCTGCAAATCTGCTATGGGCTCAATGGGAATGGTTTCTACCGGCGGAGTATCTATTTCAAATGGTGCATCTGCCGGCAGGCTCATATAAGTTTTGAGGGTGAGGATGGCTTGTGTTACATTTCCTTTTGCTGTAATGTAATTTACACTATCGGTAGCTAATTGAGCCTCCAACTGTGTAGCATTAAGCTCGGGCAGCGAGCCCGCCTTTACTAATTTTTGTGTATTGCTAAATTGGGCTTGTGTTTGCTGTACCTGTATGGCGGCAATATCCTGCTGCTGCATTGCCAGCAATACTTGTAAGTATGCATTGGCGGCATTTAGGGCAATATCATTTTTATTTTTTTCTACATTGGCATGTGCGGCCATCATTTCCCACTGGCTTGCAGCTATGGTATTTCGCTTGCTGTAAAAATTAAATATTTCGGCACTGCTTTGAAGCTGCAAACCTGCCGATAGATAGGTTTGTGTAATACGGTTAAAAGTGGTGGGATCCTGATTGCTACCACTGTTGAGCCCGGTATTGCCGCTAAATGAAACGGATGGGTATTGCGATAATTTATTTTGCTGGTAAGTAAGGCCGGAAACTTTTGCCTGTACTTCTGAAAGTTTTACACCTATATTATTTGCCATGGCATAATCTACTATGCTACGAAGGGTCCACTTTTGCTGGGCTGTACTATAAGTTACAGCCATTAATAGTGTGAAAGCTAAAAGAATTATTTTTTTGGGCATGAGCAAATTTATTGCTTGTTAGGTATAAATGAAAAGGAAATTTGCCAAAGGTAAATTTCTTTGTATTATCGGTAAGTAAAATAAGAGTGGATGGGTGTAATTAATACAAAAGGGTGGGGCTTTGGCCGGGGGCATCATAAAGTGTACTATTGGGCAGAAATGTTTTTTAGAAATTCTAAAGCATGAATTGATACCGACTGGCGGCGGGTAACTGTATTATTGAATAATATTTGAAGCGGCATCTTCTCCGGTATTGATGGCTCCTTCCATAAAACCCTGCCAGTCGGCAAGGTGCTCGCCTGCAAAATGGGTGTGCAGATGAGGTTGTAAAAGCTGCGGCCTTATGGTAAACCATTGCCCAATTCCATACATTGCGTATGCGCCCTGCGAATAAATATCCTGCCCCCAATAATAATACTGTTGTGCTTTTAAAAGTTTTTTTACGGGGCCAAAAAAAGGTTCGAGGCATGCGGCCATTTCCCTAGCTGCATTGGTATTGCTATAATCTGCATTTATCAATGCTTTATCGCCAATGCTGTATGATATTAATGCACCAGATGGGCCGGGCTGGTTTTTGCTGGCGTGGTAAAAATAATGTGGCGCCTGGTCGGTTATAAGATCAAAACTTTCATCTTTCCAAAATCTTTTTGAAAATGCAAAGGCTCTTTTTGTAATACGTGCATATTGCAATTCATTCAGTGCATTTTTGTAAGCTGGTGTTAGCTCAGGGCTCCAGTTGATTTTTTGTAATGCAAAGGTGGGGGCGGTACAAATAATTTTATCTGCAATAAAGCTTTTGCCATTGCTGCACCTTACTTCTACTTTATTGTTTTGTATGATATGTGTTACCGTATGGTTTAGGTTAATATTTTGTTTTCCAATTTTTGCAACTATGGCATCGGCAAGTTTACTATTGCCTCCTTTAATTTTGAAATCCATTTCATTTTTGGGGCTGCTTTCTGCATACTCGGCCAATGCTGCAAAGGCAGATACATGCCTTATACTTTCACCAAAGTCTGTACTGTCGAGTAGTTCACGTATTTCAAGGTCGCGGCCAGTGCAGCCATTGTTTACCAAATATCGCCACCAGTCGTATTGGTCTAATTGTTTTTTATCTTCTTCTGTTAATTGTGGATAGGTTTTTATGATATGTTCAAACTTTTGTTTCCAGGCGTTGCTGTAATCCCATTTGCCTTTTGCAAAATATTGGTTTTTATAAATCAGATGGGTATCCATCTGGTTGTTTTCGAGTGTTAAATTCATTTCATCGCACAGCTCACGTATACGGGTATGCGAAGCGCCAACCCACTCGCCACCAAGCTCTACTACCAGCCGGGGTGTGAGTGCATGAGAAAATACCCTGCCACCATACCTGCTGCGGCTTTCGAGAAGAATAAAAGGAATATTTTTTTTGAATAACTGATAGGCGGCTGCCAGCCCGGCAAACCCAGCGCCAATAATGATGACAGAAGTATTGTTGATTTTTTTACTATTGGGCAATACAAAAGAAGGTAATGAAATAGCCATGCCTGCCAAAGTTGCCTGTGCTAAAAATTCTCTGCGTTTCATAATATTTTCTTTGTTTATCAAATCTAAAAATTGAAAAATTTATTTCCTATACGCAAATGCGGTAAATTTAGCTTCTTGACGGCATACATTATTTTACTTAAAATTATTTAGGATGAAAATACCTGTATTGGCAACCTTGTTTATTGTATTGATATTTGGCAACAGCCTGTTTGCCCAGCAGCAATGGGAAAATGTTGATCGTTTTTTTCAACCTCTTCCCCAGGGCTTTCATGTGTATAGAACTACAGAAAACTTAGATGGAAAACCATTTATAGCGTACTATGCAGAGGCGCCGTTAAAAAATAAAAAATTGAATTTTATTACAGATACTTCCAGCAACAGAAGGCTCACCATATCACAGTTTTATCAAAAAAATGACCGGCCATTATTGGTGATGAATTGTACCTTTTTTTCATTTAAAACCAACAAAAGTTTGCAAGTAGTGATTAACAAGGGGAAGATGCTTGCTTATAACAATGAAACCATTATTGATAAAGGGAAAGGTACCTTTATACATCCATTTGTATCGGCAATGGGGATTGATAAAAATCGCAATGCTGATGTGGCATGGCTGTATGCCGACTCTTCACAAAAATTTCCTTATGCTTCGCAGGTATGCCTTGCGCCAATTAAAGATACTATGAACCATACGGATTGGGCTACTGTATTAAAAAATACAAGTACCGTATCAGGAAGTTATCATGGCAGCTCAGAAATAGTGCCCATATTTACAAAATGGAAAATGCAAACGGCCTTTGGCGGCGGGCCGGTGTTGCTGCAAAATGCTGACATTAAAATTACCAACAATGAAGAGCTGAAATTTACAGGAAAAGCAATAGAAGACAAACACCCGAGAACTTGTATTGGATATACAAAAGACGGGAGATTGATAGCAATGGTGATAGAAGGCAGGTTTCCAAATATTGCTGAAGGCGCCACGCTAATGCAGGAGGCAAAATTATTAAAAGACCTTGGCTGCGTGGAGGCGCTTAACCTTGATGGCGGCGGCAGCAGCGGTATGCTTATAAATGGGATACAAACCATTAAGCCAAGCGATAAAGAAGGCGAAAGGCCAGTGCCGGCAGTTTTTATTATTAAATAATCAGTTTATTTTATCAAATGCCATTGTAAGGTCTTCTATTAAATATTCAGGGCTTTCTAATCCAATGTATAGGCGCAACATACGATGTTCCGGATTTTCGGCATTAAATTCATCATGGCTCATGGTAGAACACTTAGGAAGTATTAACGACTCGTGCCCTCCCCAGCTAACGGCTATGAATATGTGCTGTAAGCTTTCGCAAAATTTTTCTATTTGATGCACCCTTTCTGCTTTTATTATAAAGGAAAGTAATCCGCAGGCGCCTTTCATTTGTTGCTTAGCTAATGAATATTGAGGAAAACTTTGGTCAAAAGGGAAAATTACTTTTTCAACCAATGGGTGTTGCTGTAAAAATGCTACAATTTTATAAGTGGACGAAGTAATTTGCTGAAGCCTGGCAGGCAAAGTACGCAACCCACGCAGTAGCAGCCAAGCATTGAATGGCTGAATGCCGCTTCCAATATTCATGTACTCGCTATTAAATATTTTTTTAATCAAGTGGCTATTACTGCTTACCACGCCAGCTACGGTATCGCTATGGCCGCTAATGTATTTGGTAGCTGATTGTAATGTAATATCAATACCCATTGCCAGTGGCTGCTGGTAAAGAGGTGTGCAGTAGCTGTTATCGCAGATAGTGGTAATGCCTTCTGCCCTGGCCAGCGCTGCTATAGCCGCAAGGTCTTGTATTTCAAAACTCCAGCTATTGGGGCTTTCTAAATAAATTAGGCTGGTATTTGGTAAAATAGCTCTCTCAAAATTTTCTATATAACGGCCATCTATATACGAAGTAGTAACTCCAAACCGGGGTAAAATAACATCAAACATTTTTTGCGCCCATGCGTATGGCTTTTGTACACTTACTATATGATCTCCTGCTTTTACATTTGCCAGTACAGAGGCAAAAATGGCAGCCGCCCCACTGTTAAATACAAGGCAGTCTTCTGCTGCATCTAATGCGGCAAGCTTGGTTTTTAAAATATTTACAGTAGGGTTATTGCCACGGCTGTAAATATAAGTGTCGTACTCATTTTCAAAAGCGGCACGCATTTGTGCTACCGTTTTAAATACAAAATTGCTGGTTTGTATAATGGGGGGAGCCAATGCACTAAAATATTTTTCCCTGTCTTCTCCAAGCTCATTAATAATGTATGAAATATCCATGTTATAAATTTTGCATTATTGAAGTTTGAATGTTATGCTCAAAGATTAGCTAAGTGTTTTCTTTTTGTGTGTTAGAAAATACAAAAGTATAAATGCTGTCAATACAATGCAGCCTGTAAGAGCTGCCTGAGGGTCTTTAATGGCAATACATATACCTACAAATAAATAAGCTGCCATAAAAATTAAAGGCAAAAGCGGGTACATTTTTATTTTGTATATCCCAGTATTATCCGGCACTTTAGTTTTGCGGCGAAACCAAAAGATGGTGGCGCTGCTCCCTATCATTCCAAAGCAATCTAAGAAAATGGTAAAGGTTAAAATTTTTTCGAACTGCTGCGAAAAAAATAAAATAATAATGCAGGTAATAGCAAAAACTGTGAGCGAAAAAGTTATGACTCCTGTCTGATTATTTTGCTTTGCAAATATAGATGGCAGGCATTTGTCTGTGCTGTCTTCGGCCATTGCATACATTACCCTGGGGTTGCTTAGCAGTAAGCCATTTACATACGCCAATACTCCAAAAAAAAGGAAAATGGAAAAAAGGGTAGCTCCGGTTTTTCCAAATATTTTATTAATAACTACGTAAGCTATTTCATTTTCATTTTTCATCTGCTGAAAGCCAATGATTTTAAAATAACTTAAGTTGACCAGTAAATAAACGATGATGATAAGGATGATTCCTATAAAAATTCCCCTGGGTATGTTTTTGGAGGGCTGCTCTACTTCGTTTCCAAAATTGATGGTTTGCTGGTAACCGCCATAGGTAAACGAAACTGCAATCAGGCTTATGCCCATGCTTTTTATCCAGGCCATAAATGATAAGGGCTGGCTTGACTGTAGAGCCGGTTGAGAAGCATAATGAGAGGGAAAAAATAATGCAGCAATCAATACCAGCAACAGCCCAATTTTAATCAGCATTAAAATATTTTGTGTTTTAGAGCTCATTTTTAAACCGGCCAGGTTGATAAAATAAAAAATAATAATGGCTGCTGTACTTACCAGTGCTTTATCAATATCAGTGAAAGAACCGGCAAACAATTTTAAAAAATATCCACTGCCAATAAGGGCCACGGCGCTTAAGCTTGCGGCATTGCTTAGCAATACCAGGCAGTTGATAGCAAAAGCAATACTGGGATGGTATGCTATTGCAAAAATTTTAAAATAGCCACCGGTTACCGGGTAGCGGCTCCCAATTTCTGCATAGGTAAGAGCGCCACAAAGCGCCACCAAGCCGCCTACAGCCCATGCACTAAAGTACACACCGGGGGTTATAGCATCTTTAGCGCTGGTAGCTGCCGTTCTAAATATCCCCATTCCTATTACCAGGCCTATCACTATCATGGTAAAAGAAAATAAGTTGAGTTTATTTTTTATTTGCATTATGAAAAGATAAGTAAGTATCAGGAATAATTCTGATGTAATGTATGAATAGATAGGTGTAAAATATCTATACCATCTGGAAGCAGTTTAAAATTTCTTTTGAAAGATGATATTAATCATAAAATGAAAAAACTTATTTTTTTAATTTTGCATCGATGTTTAAAAAAATAACTGCGGTCATTTTATTTTTGGCGTTTGCTGCACAAACGTTCAGCGCCCCATTTATTAGGCTAAGTTATTACTTAAATACCGCTGCTTATGCAAAAGACTGTGTTAATAAAGCAAAAAAATACATGCACTGTAATGGTAAGTGTCAGGTATTAAAACGCATTCGGGAAGAGGGTAAAAAACAAACCAGCGATGCAGAAAATAAAATAGATAATAAAACTGAGGTGCTTTCACACCTGTCTTATTTTTATACAATTGAATTTCCTGAAATTAATTTTTCTCGAAAACCTAAAAATGTAGAAAAGAAGTTTTCATTACAAGATATTTCATTTGATTTCTTCCGCCCTCCTCAACAGTATTTTATATTCATGTAGAGCATTATTACTGCTCATTTTCATTATAGTTGCTTTCATAATTTATTTTAAAGTGTACAACTAACTTATATGGTTGTATGCCTTACTGTGGATATCATGCAAGAGCTATAGAATATATTCTTTTACTAAATAATTAATTGAAATGAAATTCAGGATAATTTACCTGCTGCTATTTTTTTGTTTTTCGGCAGCGGCACAGCAAAATAATAAGGTCGTAATTACTAATTCACTTTCCGGCGAACCACTGGTAAATGCCACCGTAAAAAATATTGCAGATAATAGAATTTTTGTAACAAACAATCTTGGGTATGTAGCATTTAATGCCAGCCTGCCTATTACGGTACAAGTAAGTAGTGTGGGATATATTACCAGCACTGTAACAATAGATATGCAAACCAGAATATTGTCATTAATGCCTGCTACAAATACTATGCAAGAGATAATAGTATCTTGTAATCGTACAGAGCAAAAAAGGTCAGAAGCGCCCATTGCTATTTCTACTATTTCAAAACAAACTATTGAAGATGCTAAAGCACAACGCCTCGATTTTTTGCTCAACAAAGTGAGCGGCGTATTTATGGTAAGCCTGGGCAATGAGCAGCATGAGATGAGCATCAGGCAACCAATGACTACAAAAAGCTTGTTTCTTTATATGGAAGACGGAATACCTATCCGCACTACCGGGGTATATAATCATAATGCATTGTTAGAAATGAATATGGCATCAGCCAAATCAATAGAAATAATTAAAGGGCCATCATCAGCATTATATGGTGCAGAAGCAATTGGCGGAGTAGTAAATTTAATTACCCAACCTGCGCCGGCAATAACAGAAGGCCGGCTAAGCGTGCAAATAAATAATGAAGGGTATAAGCGTAGCGATGCTCAAGTAGGAACAACATTTGGAAAATTAGGCGTAATAGTGAGTGGTTATTATGCCGATAAAAAAAACGGGCCAATAGAATATAGTGATTTTAATAAGGCTGCGCTAACTCTAAGAACAGATTACCAAATTAAAGATGGAACTAAATGGGCCAATACATTTTCTTTGGTAAATTATTACAGCGATATGAGCGGCTCTATTGATAGTATAAAATTTGCACAAAGAAACTATACTTCTATGCAAACATTTACTTACCGTAAAGTATATGCGCTTCGCTATAAATCTATGCTCTCTCACGATTGGAATAACAATAGCAATACAAATGTTGCTTTGCTTTTCAGAAATAATTCTGTTTTGCAAAATCCATCTTATTTTATTGGAAGCACTGTTAACCCTACAAAATTTAACGGGCAAATAAATGATAATTCATTTAAAAGCTATTTATTATGCATCAATCATACCCAAAAACTGGGCTGGCTAAAAAGTAAAATAATAGCAGGTGCAAGTGTAGAATTTAGCCCGCAATCCTATGATGCAAAGTATATTTCCATTAATAAAGATTTGGCCTTAAATAAATATGTTAGCTATGATGCGGGGGCTATTGATTCATTTTTGAGTAAGTATAAAACGGGTATTTTAAATATGGCAGCTTACGTAGATTATGAAATGACTCCTGTAAAAAATTTACGGCTCGTTTCAGCAATTAGATATGATGCCTTTCAATATTATTTTATTAATAACCTGCCTACATCTTCCAGTGTAAAAACAGCCTCAACAATTAATAGCTTTAAAAAAATAACGCCAAAGCTTGGTGCCACATATAATTATAAGTCCATTGGATTTTATGCCAATTACAGCCTTGGCTATGTGCCACCTCAACTTACAGAGTTGTATAGCAGTTCAAGGGAAGCACCTTATCTTTTGCCACAAACTTTTACTAACTATGAAGTAGGAGGGTGGGCGCTATTATTTCATAATAAAATTTACGCAGATTGGAGCTTGTATGGCCTTTACGGGAAGAATGAAATTATTTCAGTAAAACAACCTAACAATGTTTCTATTAATCAAAATGCAGGTTCTACAAAACATATTGGAGTAGAATATGGGATTACTTACAAGCCGGTAAATGACTTGTCAATAAGAATAAGCGCCACAAATGCCAAACATAGTTATATAAACAGTATAGTAAAAGGAATTGATTATAGTGGCAAAGAAGTGAGTGGAGCTCCAAGGTTTATTGCAAATGCAGAAATAATATATAAACCATTTTTTATACCTGGATGTAAACTTAGTGCAGAGTGGCAGCACCAGGGCAGGTATTTTATGGATGATCTTGATATGAAAACTTATAAAGGCTTTGATATCTTTAATGCAAGGGCTTCTTATGCTATTAAAGGGTTTGAATTGTGGCTGAATGTGCTAAATGCAGGCAACCTTTATTATTCAACATTTTCTTCAAAAAATGCAACCATAAATGGAAGTGCAGCTTATTCATATAGCCTTGGAGATCCCCGGGAAATAACTCTGGGCTTAGCTTATCACTTTGGAAAGTCATTTAAAAAAAATGCACAATAAAAATTTACCTGTAAATTAAAATTATATTATGAAATATATTCTCATATTAGTTACTATAACAATGCTATTATTTCAATCTTGTAAAGATGGCAAAAGGGGAGAAGACTCCATTGTACTATCAGATTCTACTCAAGCAGCAAGTTGTGCGTTATTTACAACAAATAATAAAGGTGATTTGGTAATTAGCTGGTGCGAAAAAAACCAAAGTGGAAATAAAAAATTCTATTTTTCAGAATTTGATAAAACCTCTAATCGATTTTCAAATAAAAATTCTATACCCATAGAGCCTAACGCCAGCTTACATGAAGAGGGGATGCCAAAGGTTGCATTTAAAAATGATGGTACCATCATTGCGGTGTTTGAAACTTCTGAGCCGACAGAAAAAAACCGGTTTGCCGGCAATATTAAATATTTGCAATCTTTTGATAATGGCATTAATTGGAGCTCTCCCACTTGCTTGCATGCAGATACTTCTGTTGGGTTATCTCATTCTTTTGCATCTATTTGCAGATTGTCAAATGGCGAAATTGGGGCTTGTTGGCTCGATGAATCTTTTGGTACAAATAAAATGGGTAGGTCTGTCAAATTTTCAAACACTATTGGCCGAGCCGGTTTTAAAAACGAGAAAATAATTGACTCCTTTGCATGCCAATGTTGTAAAACATCATTGAGCTGCGACTCAGATGGTAAAGTAAGTATCTTGTTTAGGGATCTTGTTTCTGACACTATTAGAGATGTTTCTATTTGCAATTCATTTAATAATGGTTCTACATTTTCAAAAGCGTATTCATTTACTAATGATAATTGGGCTATAAATGGTTGCCCTCACAATGGGCCTTCTGTAATTTGTAACAATGGTACCAGTTATGTAACCTGGTATACCGGAGGTAACAAGGCAGGATTGTATTATGCTTCATTAAATAATGATAATAAGAAAACTGACTTTGAAAAAGTTACCAACTCTGGTAAGAATATACAACTTTGCCTTATGCCAAATGGCGATAAAATTATTGTATATAATGTAATTGAAAATATTGATGGAGCAATTTATAGCAAAATAGCAATTCATAAAATTAGTAAAGAACATACTTATACTTCTGATATTACTTCAAAATATGCGAATGCAAGTTATCCATTGGTACATGCTATAGATAATGACAGGCTTATAGTAGCATGGCAAAGTAAGAATATTATCTACTATAAATTAATTGAATCTAAAGATATTAATGAAATGAAAAATAACATGATACAGGCCTCTAACTTTTCGCAAACAGTACCAGCAAAATGCTGTAATATGAAACATGAATAGGATATTTTTTTTAGAGCTTGAATGGTTTAATGCTAACTCCTTTAGATGCTAAGTTGAATCATTTTATATAATTTACATTTGTAAATGGCAGCTTCTGTAGAAAAAATATGCCCCAGATGCAACATAAGGTTTAACTGCCATGCCGCAGATATACAAAACTGCCCATGTAGTAAAATTGATTTTACAGAGAAAGAGAGAGCTCAGTTGCAGACA
>JAFDXD010000047.1 GCA_018268135.1 Bacteroidota bacterium | reverse complement strand
TTTTTTCTTTACTCTTTTTGCGCTGATATTTTAAACTGCTGTGCTATGTACAGGCCGGCTATCACCAGTATTACGCCTACAAGGCTGTATAGGCTTAATGGCTCTTTTAGTACGGCCCAGGCTATTAAAAACCCAAACACGGGACATAAAAAAAGCCAGTAGGCTGCTTTTACAGTATCATGTTTTAATAATAAAAGCCAGCATTGCACTGCGCCAATGGAAACGGGTATGGCCAGCCATAATGTGCCGCTCCAAAAATGAAAGTCGAAATTATTTTTGTGTGATTGATATGTTAGCAATAATACGGGCAATAAGAGCATGCCTCCGAGCAATGTTTGCCAACCATTGATGGTGAGGATGTGCATACCATTCCATTGGGTGCGGGAGTAGTAAACGGCGCCTGCCGAATATGCAAACATGCTTGCCATGATGAGGGCAATACCGCCGGCACTTGCATAGCTGGTTTGCAACAATGGCCAGGCGGCTATAAATACGCCGGCGCAGCAGAGTAGCAGGCTTACATACCCTGCTGCTGCTATGTGTTGGCGAAATACTATGGCTGCAATAAAACTGATAAAAACCGGATTGACACATACGGCTAAAGTACCTAGCCCTGCCGAAATTTTTTGCATGGCTACTACATAAAGCCCGAGATAGAAACTGATATTGAGCAAGCCATAGATGAGTAATTTTTTCCAATCGGTTTTGGCTGGCAATGGCTGGCGAAGTACACAATGTGTAACAAATATCATGATACTACCTGCTATTAAAAACCTGCTTAGGGCTATTACAAAGGGCTGGGTGGTTTGCAGCGAAATTTTGGTGGCGGTAGATGCTGATGCCCATAAAAAAGCAAATGCTATTCCTATCCAGGTAATTTTATTGTTCATTAAAAGAGGAGGGTTTCGTATTGGCTAAAATCGTTGTTGAACGCTACAAACCTGGCAGGGTAGCCGGGTTTGATGTATCCTGCTTTGTGTTGCATATTGATGGCGTGGCTTGCATTGACGGTAGCCATTTTAATGGCTTCGTCTAATGATACCTTTACATACCGGATGGCATTTTGTACTGCTTCTGCCATTGAAATACTTGCTCCTGCAAGGTTTCCTTCTTTGTTTCGGTAAAAACCATCTACCAGTGTGGCATTAAATGCCCCCCACTCAAAATGCGGCACTACCCTTCCTAAAAATGCTGCATCACTTATGAGAAAATATTTTTCACGTTTTAGCTTTTGTGCTATGCGGGCTGCTGCATAGTGGCAATGGGCGCCATCTAAAATAATGGGCGTGTACACTTCATCGTTATCGAGCGCTGCACCTACAAGCCCGGGAGAGCGGTGCCCCATCTGGTTCATGGCATTGTATAAGTGGGTTACGAGTTTTATCCCTTTTGCAAAATAATATTGTGCCTGCTCATAGTCCATATCTGTATGCCCTGCGGAGAGCACAATACCATTGTCTATTAGCATTTGCAATTGCTCATCTGTAAAGCACTCCGGCGCTACCGTCATTACTTTTATGATGTCCTTACCTGCATTTATTATTTCTTTCAGCTCTTTATTGGTGGGCTTTCTTATGATGGATGCTACATGGGCTCCTTTTTTTTGGGGATTGAGGTATGGGCCTTCCAAATGCATGCCCAGTACCCCTTTGCCATGCCGCTGCATAAAATTACCTACGGTATCTATTGCTTTTAAAATATTGGGCTGGGTAGAACTTATGAGGCAGGGCAATGTGTAAGTGGTGGCAAATTGCAGGCTGCTATCGCAAATATCATGCAGGGTTTCTTCTGTTGGCTGCTGCGAAAAATAATATTTTTGTCCGCCATTTATTTGAATATCTAAAAAACCGGCTGCAATATTTTTTCCGGCGAGGTCAGTCAATTTTGCATTGGCAGGTATTTCATTTTGCAGCGCTTTTATTACTCCATTTTCTATAATTATGGCCTTATCTGTTTCAATTTTTTCGCCTGTAAAAATTTGCCCGTTTATTATTGCCTGTATCATAAATGTCTATATTGCCTGTACCCCATCTGCAGTTTGAACTAAGTAAGCTTCGGGCAAAATGCCAAATTGCTTGTGATACTGCTGGCTGGTATTGTTTATAAATTGCTCTGCCTGGTTTTCTTTTACAATATTAATAGTACAGCCCCCAAAGCCTCCGCCCATAAGCCTTGCACCAATTACAGCATCGCTATTTGCTGCCTGCTCTACTAAAAAATCAAGCTCTGCACAGCTTACATTGTAGAGCTTACTTAGCCCATGATGCGTTTGAAACATTAGTTGGCCAAAGCCTTCAATATCATTTTGCTGAAGCAAGGCTACGGCTTGTTTGGTGCGCTGTATTTCCTGCACTACATACAGGCAACGGCTATATACATCTTTGCTCATTTTACTTTCAAAGGGTATGAGCTCTTGCCAACGTGTGATATCTCTAAATGAGTGTGAGGGGTATTGGGTTTCTAATATTTTCAAACCTTCTTCGCATTGATTTCTGCGAACATTGTATTCGCCTGCTGCAAGGGAGTGATGTACTTTACTGTTTAATAAAACTAATTTATACCCCTTTAATTGCAGGGGAAAATATTCGTGCGACAGGCTTTGGCAATCTAATAATACTACCTGGTTTGCTTTGCCCATCATATTGGCAAACTGATCCATAATGCCGCATTTTACCCCGGGAAAATTATGCTCTGCTCTTTGGCATAGCAGGGCTAATTGTGTTCTGGATAATCCGTACTCAAATATTTGATTGAGTGCAAATGCAAGCCCACCCTCTACTGCGGCAGATGAGCTCATGCCGCTGCCCCTGGGTATATCGCCACAAAATACACAATCAAAGCCCTGTATTTTTTTATCAAGCAATACAAATTCATTTACCACACTTAGTACATAATCTTTCCATCCGCCTTGCTTTGACAGAGCTGTAAGAGTAGTAGAATATGATTCATTAAAATCAATAGAATAAAAATGTATTTGTTCTGTGCCATTTTTTGCAATGGCATAATACACTCCTTTATCAATGGCTGCCGGTAGCACATAGCCATCATTATAATCTACATGCTCGCCTATTAAATTAATTCGCCCCGGCGAAAAAAATAAGGAGGGAGTAGTTGAAAATTTTTCTTTAAAAACCTCTTGTACTTTTTGAAGGTATGGTTGATTATTTTTCATGTATCAATGCAATTTTATAGGTAGTGATAAAATCTGCTTCTTTGCCGGGGGCAAGTGTACGAAGGCCAATAGCATTATTAAAAGCATTTGGCGCCGAACTTAAGTTTTCTATGGCAATGCTATTGCGATGGGGCGGTGTATAAATTTGTAAATAAGGATATGTTTTTTCGGGATAAATTTCTAGCTGCATTTTTTTATCGGTATCTCTCAATACCAGCATTGGCTGGCACTCTGCAAAATTTACCGTAAAGCAATTGTCAAAAAAAGTATCTCCTATGATGCGTAATGATCCAAAATCCTGGTAAGGCAAAAGCCGGCCTGTAGGAAGCAGGCCTTCATCAAACTCGAGCATTTCTTTGCTTTGAAATTCTAACTGCAAATGATTGATGCTATTGCCAAATGTAAAATAGGGATGCCAGCCATCTGTTACGGGGATATTACCGGCATCTTTATTAATTATTTTTGTGGTAATGGTTAGTGTGTTTTCTTTTTGAAGCGAGTATGTTACCTGGCAATCGTAATTAAATGGGTAGCCTTTATCGTTTTTTCTGTATTCGGCTAGCAATGTAACGGAAGCCGACCCTTCATCTGCATTTGTGTGCACTACAGTAAATGCCCGGTTGTACAATAGCCCGTGTATGGCGCTATCGCCCATATAAAAATTTTCTACTTTATATTGATGCTCACCAAAAGTATAAGACCCATTAGCCAGTCGGCAAACATAGGGTGATAATTTTGCACTTTTAAATCCATTGGCCTCCTGGTTGTTTTTTACATCATCGGCATCTTTATACTGCTCTATTACATTTATGCTTTCTTTGTGTTCATTTATTACATAAAAGCTGTGCAATAAGGCGCCGTGGGCGGGTAAAATTTCTACCAAACTCCCGTTGGCAGTATCTTTCAGTACAATAACATCAAATCCATTTTCTTTTTTCTTTGAGATAGAAAACATATCAGATATTTATATTTTTACAGGATTAGGTATTTTAAAATCAAACCTTTATTTCTATCAGGTTTTTCTGTATTTATTTTTGGACCCATTCTGCCAAATTCTATATTTTTATTTTTAAAGCAAGTTATGTTTTTAATACAAGGTTTGAAACAATAGTTTTAAAAAAGCTGCTTTTGCAATTTCAATTATCTTTATTGTATAAAATAATAAGATACTATGGCGGCAACCAACATTAAAACAATTTTTACTGATATTGGCGGCGTATTACTTAGTAATGGCTGGGATAGAGAAGCCCGAAAAAAAGCGGTAGAGCTTTTTGACCTCGACGAAACTGAAACAGAAGAAAGGCACCACCTTACTTTTGATACATACGA
>JAFDXD010000046.1 GCA_018268135.1 Bacteroidota bacterium | reverse complement strand
TAAGTATGGATGATTATGCAGATTGTATTTACAAAATACTTCAAGAAGAAAAAATTACAAAGTGTGTGATGATTGGCCACAGTATGGGCGGCTATATCACGCTGGCATTTGCTGAAAAATATCCCGCCCTGTTAAAAGCATTTGGTCTATTTCACAGCAGCGCTTATGCAGATGATACCCAAAAAATAATTAACCGCAAAAAAGCAATTGATTTTATTAGAGCCAATGGCTCAAAAGCATTTTTAAAGACCAGTACGCCAGGCCTTTTTTTTGATAAAATAAAAAACAAAGCATACATCAAAACATTAATTGAAAAAAGCAGCAGCTTTAAACCCGAAGCGCTTATACAGTATTACCGGGCCATGATAGAAAGGCCCGATAGAACAGCAGTTCTAAAAAAATTCAAGGGCAAGGTTTTATTTATCTGTGGTAAAAATGATATGGCAGTGCCGTTTAAATATAGTCTTGAGCAATCTCATCTACCATCAGAATCGTATATCTGCATCTTACGAAACAGCGCTCACATGGGGATGTATGAAGAGAAAAATAAAGTCAATAAAAGTTTAACAGAATTTCTGCAATCAATTTAATGTTTACACAATAATCATACAGCGGATTTGGTTAATTTACAGTCTTATTAAATATGATGAAGAAACAACTGCTATTATTAATCATATTTGTTGGTATTTTATCTCCTGTATTTGCAAAGCATATAACAGGCGGGGAAATGATTTATGATTACCTGGGGCCGGGAGCTACTGCCAATACAAAAAGATACAGGATTACCCTGTTGCTGTTTAGAGATGATAATTGCACCGGCAACTGCTCCCCTATGCCGGTGGGCGCAACTATTGCTGTATTTAATAATGATAACAATACAAACATTACAGGTTTTCAGGAAATTGCAAGAACATCATTAACCATTCTTCCTTTAAACCCTTTACCACCCTGCATTACCAATACCCCTATTTTAAATTACAGCGCCGGAACTTACCCCTTTGAAATTGACCTGCCTGACAATAACAATGGTTATACTGCTACCTATCAAACCTGCTGCCGGGTATCTGGCATTACTAATGGTGGTGGAGATGAAGGTGCCACTTATACTACTACAATACCAGGAAATAGTATTTTGCAAAATGGTATGACAGATAACAGTGCCAGGTTCAAAACCGGCATTTCTGTGATATGCTTCAAAAAAGGGTTTACATTAGATTTTAGTGCCGATGACCCCGACCCTCAGGATTCGTTAGTATATTCTTTATGCGATGCCTACGCAGCACCCAATGCAAAAGACGCTGGATATGCCACTCCTGAGCAATCGCCCTATACATCTATAAATTACAGGCCTCCTTTTAGTTCTTCTTTTCCTCTTGGAAATTTTGCTACTATCAATTCCAAAACCGGAGTAATTTCGGGTGTTGCACCGGATGCAGGTAAATATGTAGTTTCAGTATGTGTAAATAGTTACAGAAATGGAAAATTTATTAATACTCATCGCAAAGACTTTATTGTAACTGTAGCAGACTGCGATCTACCCGGCGCTAAATTAGTTACGCCCTATTACATCAATTGCGATAGCTCTACGGTACATTTTACTAATTTAGTAGTATCGCCACTAAATCAAACTTTTGACTGGGATTTTGGCGACCCTGCCTCCGGCGCTAATAATTTTGCTACTACACCTGATGCTTCACACACTTATACCGATACCGGTGTTTTTTATGTAAAACTGATTGTAAATAAAGGCTCGCCATGTGCAGATTCTGCTACTTCGCCGGTAAGAATTTACCCTGGTTTTTCGCCTGCCTTTAAGCAAAATTCGCCAATGTGCAAGGGTATTCCTGTACAGTTTACTGACTTAACTACTACGGCTTATGGTACTGTAAATAAATGGAGCTGGGATTTTGGTGTATCCGGCATCAGTACAGATGTAAGTACTATTAAAAATCCTACTTATGCTTATGCCACACCCGGCACTTATAATAGTACACTAATAGTAAGCACTAACAATGGCTGCACAGATACCCTAAATCAACCGGTTACTATTTTAGACAAACCAGCATTTAATATTGTACCTCACGATACACTTATTTGTATTATTGATACTTTGCCTTTAATTGCTACTGCCGGTGCGCCAGGCTCCATAGTGTGGTCGCCAAATTATAATATAAATAATGTAAATAGTTTTACTCCATTGGTTAGCCCTGATGTAACTACAACATACAAGGTTCAGTTTACTGATAATTATGGCTGTGTGGCAAAAGATTCTGTAAAAGTAAATGTGGTAAGCCAGGTAAATTTACAAATGCAGACAGATACCACAATTTGCCGAACAGACAGCCTGTTTTTAAAAATAAATTCGAATGCACTTTACTATTCATGGACACCTGCAGCTACCCTGCAAAACCCATTAGCAAAAAACCCATTGGCACTGCCGGTAAATGCTTCTACCACATACCAGGTAAGGGCAAGTATTAGTAATAAATGTTTTACTACAGGTAATGTAACAGTAAAAACTGTACCCTACCCTGCTGCTAATGCAGGCAAAGATACCAGTATATGTTTTGGGGAATCGGCATCGCTACATGCATCCGGCGGTAGCATTTACTCATGGTCGCCCAATACATTTTTAACCAATCCAACTATTTTTAACCCGGTTTCATTTAAGCCTACCGGAAATATTACTTACATGGTAACGGTAAGAGATACACTCGGATGCCCAAAACCAACTTCAGATACCATGCAGGTAACGGTGATAAGAATACATGCAGATGCAGGGCCAAGAGATACATCAGTAGTATTAACCCAACCTCTTCAATTGAATGCCACCGGCAGCATTAATTATTTATGGAATCCGCCTACCTGGCTGAGCAATCCTACTATTTCAAACCCGGTATCTTTACCAAAAGAAAATATTGTGTACACAGTAAAAGTATCAGATGCACAGGGCTGCTTTGATATGGATACCATTAATGTAAGAGTATTTAAAGTAGCGCCGGATTTGTATGTGCCTACTGCCTTTAGTCCCGATGCTGATGGTGTAAATGATATTTTTAGGCCAATTGCCCTGGGTATAAAATCGTTGGAATATTTTAGGGTTTATAACAGATGGGGACAGCTTGTGTACACCACTACACAAATTGGGGCAGGATGGGATGGTAAGTTAAAAGGCGCAGACCAACCGTTAGGCACTTATGTATGGTATGCCGAAGCCACAGATTACCTGGGCAAAAAAATAAAGAAGAAAGGCTCTGTAATTTTAATCCGTTAGTTTTATAAAATTTTTTAGTTAAGTATTTATTTTTGGTTATGAACAAAACCGTATTGATAACCGGCGCTACTGCCGGTATTGGTGAAGCCTGTGCACATCTATTTGCTGCCAATGGATATAACTTAATTATTACCGGCAGGCGGAAAAGCCGCTTACAAAAATTAAAAGAAACGATACAATTACAACATCCTGTAGCTGTTGATACCTGTTGTTTTGATGTACAGAAAAGAGAGGATGTATTTACTGCCATCAATCAATTGCCGGGTGATATTAAGGCTATTGATATACTCATCAATAATGCCGGGTTGGCGCTGGGCAAAGAGCCTTTTGATGAAGCTGATATAGACGATTGGGAAACTATGATGCATACAAATGTAGATGGACTTTTGTATGTAAGCAGGGCGGTGTTGCCTTTACTCAAACAGAGTAAACAGCCTCATATCATCAACCTGGCAAGTATTGCAGGCAAAGAAGTATATGAAAATGGAAATGTGTATTGTGCAAGTAAATATGCTGTAGATGCTCTTACAAAAGCTATGCGAATAGACCTTTTAAAACATGGAATTAAAGTAACAGGCATTTATCCCGGCGCTGTAGAAACTGAATTTTCTCTTGTAAGATTTAAGGGGGATACGGACAAAGCAGGAGCGGCCTATAAAGGATTAACAGCCCTTACCGCCGGAGACATTGCAGACAGCATATTTTATTGCGCTAGCCTGCCCCCGCATGTTTGTATAAACGAATTGGTAATCACCTGTTTACAACAAGCGGGCACTTATTATTTTTATAAAACATAAGCAGGCTTTGTAGTTTAAAATCTATTTTTATAAGCGGTACAATAATGCTTTAAACCAACCGTTTGTATTGGCAAGACAATATTGGCAGGATAAAAATAATTGCCTAATATTGCCATCACCAATATCCAAAAGATACCTCCAAACACATGAAAAGCCGTTTTGTTATACTTTCCATATTGTTTTTATTATTTTCCGGCTTATCATCCCGTGCACAAAATATTATCAGGCAGTCTGCTTGCAACAATGAAGATATTAAACATCAGGCCGATAGTATTAAAGCAGTACTTGCCGATAAAGGTTTTATTGTAATTAAAGAAGCATCCATGACCATGGAAAGTGGTTATGAAATGCCTGTAATTGTTCCACTTACACAGGGCACCTGGTACCAGTTTGTATTTATTGGAGATATTACCAGCAAATTGTATGAAGTGAGGATGTATGACTGGAATGAGCGCCAGGTGGTGTATCAAAAAAAAATGTGGGGAGATGTAGATGGCAATGTTATCAGCTATGACTATATCCCAAAATTTTCTGAATACCACATGATGAAACCTGTACAGGAAAATAAAAAGAAGAAAAAAGATTTGTGTGGCTATGTTATGCTATTGAAGAGAGTATCCAAATAAAATAAACTCCTGCGTTTCCAAATATTTTTAGTTTTCAAATTTTCATAAGTTATTTCCATCTTTTAATTTCAGGATTAGGTATTTTAATATCAAAGCTTTATCTCCAGTAGGTTTTTCTTTTTTTACTTTTTGTCTTGATACAAAAAGTAAATAAAAGCTACAAATTTGTTTTGTGCTCATTCTAGCAAATTTAATTTACTAAATGATTTTTTTTGCCGAAATATGCTATACTTCTGAAAAGCGGCGTGATGCGTAAGGGAAGCCTTGCTCTGCAAGGCCGTAGCGAAGCGGAGCCTGAAGCAGCACGAACCAATGCTGATTGCAGATAAATAGACGAGCGCCAAAATCAAAAAAAACAGCAGCTCATTTGAACTGCCATTTTTTTATTTTTAATTTTCAGAATAATTATTGTGATAAAGAAATCCTCACCTGCACGCCGGCACGGGTATTGGTAGTAGGTGCACTGGATGAAATGTATGGTATTACTTTTCGCTGATCAAAATAAAACTTAAGATTTATTCTATTATTTAAAGTGTAGTCAACAGATGGGCTGAGAGTAATTTCTTTGCTTCC
>JAFDXD010000045.1 GCA_018268135.1 Bacteroidota bacterium | reverse complement strand
GCTATCTACCAAATAAATTACGGGCAATTTATTTTCCATTGCTATCTCCTGCATTCTCAGGTTTTTTTTACCTGTAATCGGAAACCATGCACCTGCTTTTACGGTTTGATCATTTGCAATAATTACGCATTGCCTGCCGCTTACATAGCCCAGGCCACTCACAGTGCCACCCGATGGGCAGCCACCATACTCTTCATACATTTCATAACCGGCAAATGCTCCTATTTCAATAAAGGGTTTATCATCATCGCATAAAAAATTTATTCTTTCCCTGGCGGTAAGTTTATTTTTTTCGTGTTGCTTTTTGATGGCTTTGAGGCCGCCTCCTTCATAAATTTTTTCGAGCTTTTGCCTGATACGGCTCCAGGCAAGTTTTAGGGCATCTTCGTTTTTATTGAATTCAATACTTTCCATTCAGTTAAGTTATTTTCATTTACAAGCTTTATGCAAGGTACAGTATAACAGTCTAAATTAAAACGGATGAAAAATTAATAAGTAAAGAATACAATAAGTATTCCTACCAGAAGCATAATGGACATGCCCACAAAAAAAAGTGCATCAGCAAATTTTTCGAGGCGCCGGTTTTGTGAGCTTCTCAATACCAGGTACGACAGGTAGGCTGAACTAATGAAAATAAAAGTATCTAAACTTAATATTTCATCGGCATAGGTTCTAATGCCTGTATTGGTTATTTTAAATAGCGCTATTACTGTAATGCAAACCCCTATCATAGTAGTAGAGCCTGAAAAAACAAACCTGGCTATTTCTCTTTTATCATTTGGAGTATTCATCTGCAGTAAAAATATTGGAGATAATTATTTAAAAAATGTGAAAAATGATTAAGCAGTAGTTAAGATAAAATGAAAAAGCCGAAACGATAGTTTCGGCCTGTGCCCACGAAAGGAATCGAACCTTCACGCCCTTGCGAACGGCAGATTTTGAGTCTGCTGCGTCTACCAATTCCGCCACATGGGCATCATGTTTAGAACGGGCTGCAATATTACATTAATCATCTAACCTGTCCAAAATACGCTCCAAATATTTTTTCTTAAAATAATAATCCTTCAACTTTTTGAGGCTTTCTACCGGTGTAATGCCATCCTCATAATTTTCTAAAATGGCTTGTATAGAAGCATACAGGTTTTCCTCATAGGTCTTTACTTTATTTTCTATATCGGCAGCATTATTTTCATCGAGGGCTTCATTTAGCTCCATCATTTCCATTAAAAAATCGGGAGGCAGGGTATATTTTTCATCAAATTCTACCAGGCCTTTTTGTTGCAAAAAATATTCAATGGTTTTTTCCTTGTTTTGAAAAATTTTGTAGGCTTTGTTTACATCGGCCGATTGCTGCACTACCATTTCTTTTTCTTCTTCTGTATTATTTGAAAAAAAATCGGGATGGTATTTTTTTTGTAACTCAAAATATTTTTTTGATAAAAGGCTCTTATCTACTGTAGGAGCTACCGGTAGGTTAAATAGTTCAAAATAGTTCATACCGCAAAGATAAACGGAGAAATGAATACTGCCCCTATAAGTTGATGAATGATTTTAAGTACAAGTGTGCGACGCCAATGAAGCTGAGCAGGGCGCTCTTGTTGGGTTCATAAATAAAGTGTAAAAAAAAGAGGAACGGGTAAAAAATGTACAGAGCCATTTACTAATTTTGTGTATGCTTAAAATTGGTTTGATACGTGAAGGAAAAATCCCTGCAGACAACAGGGTAGCGCTTACGCCTGCTCAATGTAAATGGCTGCTTGCTAATAGAGATGGTATTAAAATTGCCGTACAAAGCAGCAACCACAGGTGTTTTAGCGATGAGGAGTATAGGGCAGAAGGCATAGCGGTGCAAGAGGATGTAAGCGATTGTGATATTTTACTGGGGATTAAAGAAGTGCCTGTAGATATGCTGATAGCCGGTAAAACTTATTTGTTTTTTTCGCATACAAAAAAAATGCAGCCTTATAATAAAAAGATGCTGCAGCAAATTATAGAAAAGAAAATTACCCTGGTAGATTATGAATGCCTTGAGCATGATGATGGTACAAGAATAATTGGATTTGGTTTTTTTGCAGGGGTAGTGGGGGCGCACAATGGTATAATGGCTTACGGAAACCGAACGGGGAATTATTCATTGCAGAGAGTAGGCGCCTCAAAAAATTTTCAACACCTGGTTCATACTTATTTTGGATTAAAACTTCCGAATATTAAAATTGCCATTACCGGTAGTGGAAGGGTAGCACATGGCGTATTAGAAATTATGAATTTATTGGGAGTGCATGAAGTAGAAGCTGACGAATATGTAGGAAAGAAATTATCTTACCCTGCTTACATACATTTAAAAGGAGCCAGCTTGTACAGGCATAAAATTTCCGGCGATTATAACCGTGAAGATTTTCATGCAAATCCCGAAAATTATGAATGTGTTTTTAAAAAATATATTCCGCATACCGATATACTGATGAATGGTGTGTATTGGGAAAGCCACATTCCCCGCCTGTTTGAGCTGGAAGACATTTCTAAGAGTGATTTTAAAATTGTAACCATTTCTGATATTACGGATGATGCAAACGGATCTGTGCCGTGCAATATCGGGGATAGTACAATTGAAAACCCTGTGTATGGAGTGGATAAAATATCTCATACAAAAACAGCGGCCTATCTTCCTAATTCGGTGGATGTGATGGCAGTGGGTAATTTGCCAAATGAACTGCCGAGGGATGCAAGCCGTTACTTTGGTGAACAATTATTAAAGTATGTACTCCATGATTTGCTGGATGGCAATAGCACACTGGTAGATAATGCTACGATTGTAAAAGCCGGAAAATTAAATACCGGGTTTGAATATTTAAAAGATTATGTGAGTTAGCTGATGCTTTTAAAAAAAAATTTGCCTGAAAATTACGGTGCTTTTTAAATTTTCCATTCAATAATTTCATTCACCCATTCCTTTTTATATGGGGTAGAAATTTTTATATAATTATCAGTATAGCCTTCCATCATCCCGTTTTTATTCACGGTTTCAAAAAGCGTTTTGCGGGTTTGGCCAATATGCCTGGCAGTAAATTCCTGCATTTTTAAGTAACTGGTATTTCGCAAAATTTTGTTGCGTTGATGCCGTATGTGCATGGGTACTACCGGCCCAAGTGTTAGCGCATGTGTATGGTCTCTTTCAGAGTAAGTAAATACGTGTAAGTAGCTAATATCAAGCGATTGTAAAAAGTTAACCGTGTCTTCAAAATCCTCATCGGTTTCGCCGGGAAACCCAACAATTACATCCACACCAATACAGCAATGAGGCATCATCATTTTAATCAGTCCAACTTTTTCGGCATAAAGTTCTCTTTTGTAACGTCTGCGCATAGACGCTAAAATCTTGTTGCTGCCGCTTTGGAGAGGAATATGAAAATGCGGCATAAATTTTTTACTGTTGCTCACAAATTCAATAATATCATTGCTAAGTAAATTAGGTTCAATAGATGAAATTCTGAACCGCTCAATACCATGGGTACCTGCATCGAGTTCTTTTATTAAATCAAAAAAATTTTCACCTTGTTTTTTATTGCCCTGTACTCCCTTGCCAAAGTCGCCAAGGTTGATGCCGGTAAGGATTATTTCTTTAGCGCCTCCCTCAGCTATGCTTTGTACATTGTGGAGGATGTTTTTAATTTCATCGCTTCGGCTTTTGCCCCTTGCCATTGGGATGGTGCAAAAACTACAAGTGTAATCGCACCCATCCTGTACCTTTAAAAATATTCTGGTACGCTCATTAACGGAGTGGGAGGGAAT
>JAFDXD010000044.1 GCA_018268135.1 Bacteroidota bacterium | reverse complement strand
CGACAAAAATTATGACAATGTAATTTTGCATGTAGTATGGAAGAATGATGTGGAATTAAATCTACCTTTCCCAACATTAGAACTACAATATAGGGTTTCAAATATTTTGCTAAAGCGATATGAAGAGCTTATGCAGCAGCAAAATTTTATCCCCTGTCAGGCCCATATCATCCATACTCCTGCCATTACCCTTGTATCATGGAAAGATAGATTGGTGGCCGAAAGGCTGGAACTTAAAGCAGCAGCCATAAAGAAAATGCTGCAATCAAATAAACAGCATTGGGAAGAAACATTTTGGTGGATGCTTGCACGTAATTTTGGTATCAAGGTTAATTGTGATGCATTTGAAGCTATAGCACAATCATTGCCCTTAAATATTCTTGCAAAACATAAAAACCAGATACATCAACTTGAGGCATTGCTATTAGGGCAGGCAGGTTTGCTGAATAAAGATTTTACTGAAGATTATCCGCAGATGTTACAAAGAGAATATATTTTTCTTCAGAAGAAATATCATCTTCCTCAAATTCATATTACACTCCATTTTTTACGCATGCGACCTGCAAATTTCCCTACCATACGATTGGTGCAATTGGCGGCGCTGATACATGATAGTCTGCATCTCTTTTCAAAAATTAAAGAAGCAAATAATATGGAAGATGTAATTAAATTATTAAGCATTACTGCCAATGACTATTGGAATTATCATTATGTGCCGGATATGCCTGCCAATTTTAAAAAGAAAACTCTAGGCAAACAAATGATACAGAATATTATTATCAATACGGTTGTTCCTATCTTATACGCTTATGGTCATTTTAATAAAAATGAAATGCTTAAAAACAAAGCATTGCAATGGTTAGAAAAAACCTCAGCAGAAAAAAATAATATCACCAAAGGCTTTCAACAACTTGGTATTGAAAATAAAAACGCTTTTGATTCTCAGGCGCTCATTCGCTTAAAAAATGACTACTGTAACCACAGGCTATGTTTACAATGTGCTATCGGAAATAAAATTTTGCAGCAACAAGCCTGAGCTTTACCAATTATAATTAGCAACTACTTCAATATCGGGATGAAGGCTCCGCAATACCGGGCAACTGTTACCAATTTTTTCAAACAATTCTTTGTTTTTTTCATCAAGCCCCATCGGAGGAAAATTTAAAGAAACTTCAATTTTTTTAATACGCCTTGGTTCACTTTGCATATACTTGGTTACTTCTAGCTTAGTATTTTTAAAATCTATATTCATATCAATGGCTCTAATGCCCATAGTAGTAATCATACAAGTTGCTAATGCTACACATACGGTATCAGTAGGGCTAAATCTTTCGCCCTTGCCACGGTTATCAGTAGGTGCATCCGTTTCTATTACTGTACCACTTTGTAAGTGAGTGCATTCGCACCTCAAATCACCTTTGTAAACAATACTTGCTGTCATTATCTTAAATTTTAATGTTTTATAAACACATTATGCAGCAGTTCTTTTAATAAATGAATCTATCTTGCAGCACAACATGGTTTTTTATGTAAATTTACTCAAGTAAAGCGCATTCATGAAGAAAATATTTGTAATACTGATTTCTTTTGCTACTCTTTCGCAGGCCAATGCCCAGCAAAATGCAGAAAATAATACCAGAAAAAATAAAAGAATAGAGCGACAGGAACGCATCAATGCTATGGCAAAGCAGGAAGAAGAAGGTATCATTACTTATAAAAAACATTTTGCAGGAGGTATAAAAATTGCAAGTGATGGTTATGGCGCTTTTTTAGAAATAGGACGGGCACAGTCAGTAAAAAAATCTTTGCTTTACCAGTTTGAGTTTTCTGAGCGCAAGCATGTGAAAGAAGAAAAACAACAAAATATTTATACAGGCGCTTCCCTGATTTTTGGTAAAATCAATTTCTTTTATCCGGTAAAATTAGGGGTACAACAGCAAATATTATTGGGCAATAAAGGCAATAAAAATGGAGTAAGTGTTACAGCAAATTTAGGCGGTGGCGCTATTGTAGGCCTGTTGCGGCCTTATATGGTGAATGTGCAAAAGCCCGATGGAAGTTTTGCTTATGTAGGATATAATTCTCCGGATAGCAATCTTTTTCTTAACCCTGCCGATATTGCCAATGGCCCTTCTCTTAGTACCGGTTGGAATAAATTACAGGTTAATCCCGGCATCTACATCAAACCTGCAGTAAGGTTTGACTATGGTAAATACAACGAAATGATCAGCGCTATTGAAGTAGGTGTATCGGGCGAATTTTATGCTAAAAAAGTAGAACAAATTATACACAATGCTCCAAAGCAATTTTTTATTTCGGGCTATGTATCCCTTGTTTTTGGGCGTAGAAAATAATTTGTTTGTTTACGGCATTCGAAATTTGTAAAGTCCTCCTTTTTCTTCCCCTATTTTTTTGCAATTTACCTGTATTGTTTTCTATTAAATGAGCAAAACTTACAAAATAATCTCGCCTGTACAACCTACCTTTGTGTAACTTTTTTTGATAATACTGATTACACATTTTATTATTATGAGCTGTAGCAGCAACGATATATTAGCAGAAGATACCCGAATAAAAAAACCCAATTGGTTAAGAGTAAAATTGCCTATTGGCGAGGAGTACAAGCATGTACGCAGCCTGGTAGATACCCATAAATTACACACCATTTGTGAGAGCGGTAATTGCCCCAATATGGGCGAATGCTGGGGCGCCGGCACTGCCACATTTATGATATTGGGAAATATATGTACCCGTAGCTGTGGTTTTTGTGCTGTAGCCACAGGCCGTCCGCTTGCAGTAGATTGGGATGAGCCACAGCGTGTAGCCGAAGCCATCAACCTGATGAAAGTAAAACATGCAGTGGTAACATCTGTGGATAGGGATGAACTTAAAGATGGTGGTAGCATCATTTGGTACAATACCATAAAAGCTATTAAAGCATTAAATCCAAATACAACTTTAGAAACCCTGGTGCCCGATTTTAAAGCTCAAAAAGAAAATATTCAACGCATTATAGATGCAGCGCCTGAAGTAGTAAGCCATAATATTGAAACTACAGAAAGACTCACCCGACAGGTACGCATACAAGCCAAATATTGGCAGAGTATGGAAACGCTTAAAATTTTAAAGTCAGGCGGTATGCGTACTAAAAGCGGCATCATGCTTGGCCTTGGCGAAAAGAAAGAAGAAGTAGTACAAACCCTGCACGACCTTTACAACAGTGGGGTAGATGTAGTTACCATTGGCCAGTATCTTCAACCTACCAAAAAACATTTAACCTTAGAGCGTTTTGTTCATCCTGATGAATTTGCAGAGTATCGTGAAATTGGCTACCAGATAGGATTTGATTATGTAGAAAGCGGCCCACTTGTACGCTCCTCTTACCACAGCGAAAAACATGTAATACCGGGGTGGGGACGAAATAAATGGATGGAAGAAAAACAATAATTTTACAGGATTTGGTATTTTAATATCAAACCTTCATTCCTATTAGGGTTTTCTATATTCACTTTTTGTCTTGATACAAAAAAATAAAGCCTGCATAAAAAAGATAAAAATTTGAATGCCCGCCTAAAATAAAATTAGTCCGGTAGGTAGATCATATCCCGGCTATAGTGCGACTTACCAGCAAACTGCAACATTCATCATTAATTTTATTTCTTAACGGCCGCAATTCTACCTCATCCTATATTTTAATTATTGAAATAATTTAGCTACTCCAAAGGCAGCAGCAGCAGCCATTGCGCCTATTAGCATTACTCTAACAGCTCCCCATATTGCATTTACTCCTGTAATTTTGCTTTTAAAATAGCCAAATACAAAGAGGCAAATCAATGTGGCAATTACAGAATATTTTAATGCCTCAGTAGAGTTTGATATAAAAATATAAGGGCATAAAGGTATAATGCCACCTACAATATATGATATTCCGATATTTAGGGCGCTCTTTGTAGCCCGCCGTGGGTCTGGCTTTTCAAGCCCAAGCTCGTACTTCATCATAAAATCTACCCAGCGGTCTTTGTCTTCTGCTATTTCTTTGGTTGCCTGCTCCTGTAGTTCGGGGCTTAGGCCAATATTTGCAAAAAACTCTTTTGTTTCTGCAATTTCTAAATGCCGTAGGTTTTCTACTTCATTGTACTCACGGGCTACTTCACTCTTGTAATGATCTTGTTCTGTTTTTCCGGCAAGATAGCCTCCCAATCCCATTGCTATACTGCCGGCAGCTATTTCTGCAATACCTGCTATTACAATGATATTGCTGCTTGCTACTGCACCACTTAGCCCTGCTGCTAACGCAAAAGGCACCGTCAATCCATCACTCATCCCTATTACAATATCTCGTAACAGGTCTGAGCTGCGTAAATGTGATTCGGAATGTGATTGGTCGTTACTGCTGTCCATAAATTGGATGCAAATGTATTATTTTTTAGAAAAGAATAGGTAGTGTTGCATCAATTAATTGAACACAGCATTCAATTTATAAGTTTAAAAAAATTTGGTATTTTGATATCAGGCCTTTTATCTAATTATTTTTTTTAATTACATTTTGCTTTTTATAAAAACTAATAAAAAAGTAAAGGCTGCATATCTCGAAAAATTATTTTGTGCTCATTCTGCCTAATTCTATAAATTATTTTTTCTTTTAAATATCATGCAGGCATTGTAAACTGTTTTCTATAATTTTTACACATTCAATAATCTGCTCTTTATTAATTAGTAATGGCGGGGCAAATCTTATTTTATCTCCATGCGTTGGTTTGGCAAGTAGTCCATTTTCTTTTAATTCTAAACATAGCTTCCATGCAGCATCTTCATCAGGGTGATTGATTACGATGGCATTCAGTAATCCTCTTCCCCTGATTGTTTCAATAAAAGGAGAATTTATTTTTGCAAGTTCTTCTCTAAAGAGCTGACCCATTGCTGCTGCATTTTCTGCCATCTTTTCATCTTTTAAAACACTGAGGGCAGCTATTGCTATTTTGCATGACAGTGGATTGCCACCATAAGTGCTGCCATGCTCGCCGGGTTGTATGGTAAGCATTATTTCATCGTCTGCAAGTACAGCACTAATCGGTATCACACCGCCACTCAAAGCCTTGCCAAGTATTACAATATCAGGCCGTACATTTTCAGCATCACAGGCTAGGGTAGTGCCTGTGCGGCAAAGCCCCGATTGTATTTCATCTGCTACCATTAGCACCTGGTACTCTGTACACAATTGCCTTACGCCGGTATAATAACCTTTGTCCGGTACTACTACACCGGCTTCACCTTGTATGGGTTCAAATAAAAATGCAGCGGTATTTTTATCCTGCAAAGCTTTTTCTAATGCAGGCAAATCATTAAAGGGTATTATTTCAAACCCCGGTAAAAAAGGGCCATAATTGTTTTTGGCAGTAGGGTCGGTACTGTAAGATATTACGCCCAATGTTCTTCCATGAAAATTTTGGGAGCATACAATTATTTTTGCTTTATTGTGTTCTATTTTTTTTACTTCATAAGCCCACTTACGGCTAAGCTTAAGCGCAGTTTCTACTGCCTCTACGCCGGTATTCATTGGTAATACTTTATCATAGCCAAAATAGTCGGTAATATATTTTTCATACTCGCCCAACTGGTTATTGTAAAATGCACGGGAGGTAAGCGTAAGGGTTTGAGCCTGCTCCATCATTGCTGCTAATATTGTGGGATGACAATGCCCCTGGTTTACAGCAGAGTAGCCACTTAAAAAATCATAATATCGCTTATCATCTACATCCCAAAAAAATACCCCGGAAGCTTTTTTTAAAACTACGGGCAGGGGATGATAATTGTGTGCCCCATATTTTGTTTCTAAATCTATAAAATATTGTGTGTTGGCAGATGCCTGTGTAATGGTATTCATATTAATAATTTGAAATAAAAAAAATGGAAAAGCAAAAAGCCCTAAGCAGGGCAAAAAAAATTAACCTCGATGATTGAGCAAATCAAGGTTGCTATGCAAAAAATGCGCTATGGTAGAAATGTTTTTGATAGCACAAATATAAATTATTACACCCATTTATAAAAGTAATGCTTAGGAAAGTTTATTTGAGGGGTCATTTCTTTTTCAAAAATACCATATACACTGCTGCCGCTACCGCTCATAGATGCATACAAGGCCCCGTTTTCATAGAACTTGTTTTTGATGTATTCAATATCAGGATATTTTGTAAATACCACTTTTTCAAAATCATTGCTAATATTATTTTTCCAGTCGGCTACCGGTTTTTGCCATGCTGTATCTAATTGGGCTGACTTGTTTTGTAGTGGAGATAATTGCGAAAAAGCCCAGCCGGTATTGATGTGGATACCGGGGAACACTATCAATATTTGATACATCGAAAGGTTAAGGCTTATTCTTGTTAAAGTTTCTCCACGCCCGGTTGCTACGCAGGGACTGTTTTCAATAAAAAAAGCTACATCACTTCCTAAAATACTGCTGTATTTTTTTAAAGATTCATCACTTAGCTCAAGTGAATATGTATCATTTAATAATTGTAATGTACATGCAGCATCGGCAGAGCCGCCACCAAGTCCGGCTCCGATGGGTATATTTTTATGTAAATGAATTTTTACAGAAGGAAGCTGAGGAAAATCTTTTTTTAAAAGTTGATACGCCCTTATGCATAAATTTTGGTCAGCATCAGCATCAATTTTTATACCCGTACTACTAAAGTCAACCTGGTTTTCCTGTTGCTTTGCAGTTATTACTTCTACGGCATCTTTTAAGGCAATGGGGTAAAAAATGGTTTGTAAATTATGAAACCCATCTGCTCTTTTATTTAATATTTGTAAACCAATATTTATTTTGCAGTTAGGAAATGAAACCATTTTAATTGAAAATTTTTGAAGGATAGATTTCTATAAAGCGGATGTAGGCAATGCTAATTCGGCTTTTTTTTCTATTTATTTTTTGCCCCTGCTCTTTATTTCATCTCTAATGGCAATAGCTTTTATGTAATCTTCATGCTCCAATACATCAGCCAGTAGTTTATTCAATTCGTCTATGCTCATGGCTTTTAGGTTTTCATTGCCACCCGGCTCTGTAGTAATGGTGGTTGTTTCTGTTAGTGATTTTTTTGTATCATCTTCCATCAGTACACCTGCCTGCTCTAAAATGGTATCATAAGTGTACACCGGGCATCCAAACCTTACAGCTAATGCAAGGGCATCAGAGGTGCGGGAGTCTATTTCTACAGTGTCATTTGCAGAGCTGCATACTAATTTTGAGTAAAAAATCCCTTCCTGCAAATCATTAATTACAATCTCATGTAGCTCTACATTAAATGCCAGCATAAAGTTTTTCATTAGGTCGTGTGTTAACGGCCTGCTTGGATTCATCCTTTCTAAAGCTACCGCAATGGCCTGCGCTTCAAAGCCGCCAATTACAATTGGTAGACGGCGTAGCCCATTTATCTCACCCAGCACTACTGCATACGAATGTGTTTGAGTAATACTATGAGATAACGCCACTATTTCCAATTCAATTTTTTTCATACTGCCATTCTGTGTTTAGTTGCAAATATAAAAAATTAAAGCCTTTCAAAATTACTTGAAAGGCTTTAATAAAATTACTAAAATGTACAAGATTAGGTATTTTGATATCAAACCTTTATCCCCGGTAGGTTTTTCTTTATTTACTTTTTGAGTTGATACAAAAAGTAACATAAAAATCAAGGCTGCATTAAAAAGCTAAAAATGTATTAAGCTACTGCTTTTAATTTTTTAATAGCATCAATTATTTTTGGCACTACTTCAAATGCGTCGCCTACAATTCCATAATCAGCAGCTTTAAAGAAAGGCGCTTCCGGATCTTTATTGATTACTACAATTACTTTACTGCGATTAACCCCTGCTAAATGTTGTATGGCGCCTGAGATGCCAATGGCAATGTATAAATTGGGTGCAATAGCAAGGCCTGTTTGCCCTACATGCTCGTGATGTGGGCGCCAGCCAATATCGGCTACGGGCCTGCTACAGGCTGTAGCAGCACCAAGCAGGTGCGCTAGCTCTTCAATCATTCCCCAGTTTTCTGGACCCTTCATTCCTCTGCCGGCACTTACCACTATGTCGGCTTCGCTCAAAGGTACTTCGCCGGTTATTTTATTTACAGATACTACCGATATTTTTGCAGTGTCTGGCTTTGCATCAAATGCCACTACTTCTGCAGTACCGCTGCCGGTTTCTACAGTAAAAGAATTAGGATTTAAAGAAACAATTTTTTTGGCACTGCTTACTAATATATTGGCAAATGCCTTACCCGAAAACACTGATTTTTTTACAATAAAACCATTGCCTGTTTGGGGCAATGCTACTGCACCACTTACCAATCCCGCTTTTAATTTAGCACTTAACCTGGGAGCAATGGCCTTGCCTGTAGTATTGTTGCTAAATACAATCAGCTCTGCATTTTCTGATGCTGCTGCAATGATATTGGTATATACCTGTGCATCCAAATTATTTAATGCGGCATCAGCTACGGTTAGTACTTTTTTAATGCCATAATTACCCACTGTTCCAAGCTCATCATTTACTGTACCCAATACTATGGCTTCTGCTGTAGTACCTAATTGCTCCGCTGCTTTTGCTGCATAATTAGCTGCTTCTAAAGATGATTTTTTTATATGGCCATCTGCCTGGTCTAAAAATACTAGTACACTCATAATGTTTTTTTTGTAGCTCCGGCTTTTATGTAAAAGCGGTGCAAGTTTGTTTTATTTTTTTTCCTTGGTGGTATTAAATATGCTGAATCAAAAAATGTCTATTTGATGTTTACATTTTTTACCTATCGCATTAAAATGCTTTTGCTTCTTCATGTAGCAATCCTACCAATTCTTCGGGTGTATCAGGGCTTACTAATTTTACCCCTGCTTTTGCCGGAGGTAATTCGTACGATGCCACACTGGTGAGTGCATCTGCCGCCACTGGTTCTATTACATTTAAAGGTTTGCTCCTTGCTCCCATTATCCCTTTCATGTTTGGAATACGTTGTTCGGCCATCCCTTTTTGACAGCTTACTACAAGTGGTAAGGCAGCTTTGTCTGTTTCTTCGCCACCTTCTATCTCTCTTGTTACTATGGCATCTGTGCCTTCAAGGTCAAATTTAATGGCATGAGAAATGTAAGGGAGGTCTAATAGTTCGGCTACCATTCCTCCAATGGCAGAGCCATTATAATCAATGGTTTCTTTACCGGTAAAAATCAGGTCGTAATTGCCCTGCCTTGCTACCGCGGCTATTTGCGAAGCAATAAAAAAGCTGTCGCTATTATCGGTATTTACCCTTATCGCTTCATCGCCACCTAATGCCAGCGCCTTACGAATAATTGGTTCGTTATCTGCCATGCCTACATTTACAAGATGTAAAATAGTAGAAGGGTCTTTTTCTTTTAGCTCAATGGCTCTTACCAGGGCATACCATTCATCATAAGGATTAATAATCCATTGTACGCCATCTGCTGCAAATTTCGTATTGTTATCTGCGAAAGCTATTTTTGCAGTGGTGTCGGGTGTTTTACTAATGCAGACTAAAATCTTCATAATCCGTTTTTATTTGTTTTCTTTAAAAAAGAAAGGTTGATTAAATAAAAGTTGTTTATGCAACTAAATGCAAATATAAGCGATGTAAAGATACTTTTGTACAACCTTAAAAAAAAGTTTTGCAATGTCGAGAATTGAAAAATTGCTGGAGCTATTGAAAACTGCCGAAACAGACAGTTTTTTGCAACATGCTCTTGCCTTAGAATATATAAAAACCGGGGATGATGAAAGGGCAAGGGTGCTTTTTAATTCTTTGCTGAGCAGGGAGCCGGGTTATGTGGGGTCTTATTATCATTTAGCAAAATTGCTGGAAAGAGCCAAAGAATATGATGCAGCAATTGATATTTATAAAAAGGGATTACAGGAAGCCCAAAAAGCTAATGACCGGCATAGTTATAATGAATTACAAATGGCGTTGGAAGAAATAGAGGAGTAAATTTATAGGTAAATGAACAACAGGGAAACACTTTTTTAAATGAATAATGGCAGCCAATATATGGCGGGTACAAGTATGGATCTTTTAAAATCTTTTCAAAATTATATAAAAGCAGAAAATCTTTTTTTACCAAAAGAGCGTTTGCTGCTTGCCGTTAGTGGCGGGGTAGATTCGGTAGTGTTGTGTGAGCTTTGCTATAGAGCAGGATACCATTTTGCCATTGCACATTGCAATTTTGCACTTCGTGGGGAAGAAAGCAATGCAGACGAAGCATTTGTAAGAGAAATGTCCATGCATTATAAGGTACCCATTTTTGTGAAGCAATTTGTTACCCTGCAATATGCAGAGATGCATAAGGTTTCTATACAAGTAGCGGCAAGAGAGTTAAGATATCAATGGTTTTACAGCCTGCTTTCTCAGCCTGATAATGTTGTTGAAAATAATCTACACACATCGGGCGGCCCTGGCCAGGATGCATTTAACTACCTGCTTACAGCGCATCATGCAGATGATAATATCGAAACCATTTTAATGAATTTTTTTAAAGGCTCCGGTATTAATGGCTTAAAAGGTATTTTGCCAAAAAATAAAAACATTGTACGCCCCCTGTTATTTGCAGGCAAAGATGTTATCAGCAATTTTGCAGTTGAAAATAATCTAGCTTACCGGGAAGACTCAAGCAATCTTTCTGATAAATACACCCGAAATTATTTTCGCCATCAAATTATCCCGGGTATTGAAAAGGTTTTTCCGCAGGTAAGAGAAAACATTATGAATAATGCAAACAGGTATAGAGATATACAGGTACTTTATAATAATTCCATAGCAGTTGCCAAGAAAAAACTAGTCAGCTACATAAAAGATGAAGTGCATATTCCTGTACTAAAATTATTGAAAACAGAGGCGTTGCATACAGTAGTGTTCGAAATTATTAAAGAATATGGTTTTACTCCACAGCAGGTAGATGAACTGATAAAATTATTGCACAGCGATTCGGGAAAATACATTCAATCTCAATCTCATCGTATATTACACAATCGCAATTGGCTCATTATTTTTCCGATTAATAACCCGCAGGCAGATACCTATTTGATAGAAGAAAAAGATGCGGCCATTCATTTTGCAGCAGGTAATTTGCTTGTAGAAAAAAAAATGCAACCGGCAAAGATTGATGCAAACCCGCTTAGTGTGCAATTAGATGCTGCCCATATTAGCTTTCCGCTGCTACTGCGTAAATGGAAAACCGGCGATTATTTTTATCCCCTGGGTATGCAAAAGAAAAAAAAGCTGAGCCGGTTTTTTGTAGATGAAAAAATGCCGCTTCATCAAAAACAACAAACATGGGTAATAGAATCCAACAAAAAAATAATTTGGATAGTGGGGCAAAGAATAGACGACAGGTTTAAAATAAGGGAAAGTACCAAGGCCTGCTTAAAATTTACTTTACAGTAAAGCCATTAGCCATTTCCAAAAATACTGGGATGCTTAAAGTCATTTAAAATATGTGTAAATAAACCGGGCTGCAGGGTTGCAATTAGTACAATAGTAAAAACTAACCCAAAGATAGAACCCCATAAATGCGCATCATGATTTACATTATCCTGCCCACGCTTACTCATGTACACACAATACACAATGTATAATACTGCATAAAGAAATGCAGAAATTTTTATGGCGCCATACAGGTAAATACTGCTCCAGGGATTAAAAACTATGGCAGCAAAAACTACGGCTGATACGGCTCCTGATGCACCCAAAGATCGATATTGGTAATTATCTTTATTTTTAAAATAACTCGGAAGGTCAGAAATTATCAAGCCAGCAAAATATAAAATCAGGTAAGATATATTACCCCCAAGCCCAAAGGCAGAAAAAATTATTTCTACATTGCTTCCAAAAAAATACAAAGTAAACATATTGAAAAATAAATGCATCCAGTCGGCATGTAAAAATCCTGAACTAATAAACCGGTAAAATTGATTATTTCTTTTTACGTAATAAGGCCACATAATGGTTTTGTTCAGCATTACTTCATTTGAAAAACCGATGATAGAAAAAATAACATTGGTAGCAATTAAGATAATAGTAATGGGAGTTTCCGAAAAATTCATGTACTAAGTTTTTGATAAAGCTATCATTTATTTGCTAAATGCCTGCAACTATAGTGGTAGCATTATAATATAAAATTTATTGGTTTCATAAATTTATGAGTGGTGATATTTTTCGTTTCGTAAAATGCTACAAGCCCTGTACAATTGTTCTGCTAAAATTAATCTTACCAACTGATGTGGAAACACAAGGGGAGAAAGGCTCCATTTATAATTGGCACGTTTCATTACGGCATCGCTTACACCATAAGCTCCACCTATTAGAAATACAAGGTTTTTTACACTTTCATTTCCCCGTTGCTGTAAAAAAGTAGCCAGCCCCTCACTGCTAAGTTGTTTTCCTCTTTCATCCAGCAATACCAAATAATCTTCTTTTTTTAAAAGGTTAGTGATGATTTCGCCTTCTTTTATTTTAAGTTCAGCCTCATGTAAACCGGCAACATTTTTTGGCGAAGCCAGAATGTTCCATTGCACCGGGTAATAATTACTTATTCTTTTGGTAAATATTTCTATGCCTTCACTCACATAAGGCTCATGCGATTTTCCAATACTCCAAATTTGAAACTTCATGTTTTTAATTAATTAACCGTTAGTTTATCATGCAAAAGTATTGCCCTTTATTATTATTATGGTTGATGAATATAGCTTTTTTTATGCAGCCTTTATTTTTTGTAAAAGATAAAAAAGTAAATAAAAAAATATCAAAAAGGGATAAAGATGTGAAATCAAAATACCTAAACCTGTTATTTTTATGAATAACATTTGATGCATATTGCCTTCACCAGTACTGTTAAGTGGGCTGATTGCTATAATGCCATTTTTCTTTCAAATACTATGCTGATGCATTATTTTTTCTTTTATATCTCAAGTGGTTCCGCATAATAAAATTTGGCTGCTTTAACGTATTTGTAATAATAAAACTACAGGTTATGCGTTAGTGTTGCATTACTATGTAGAAAAAATTGTATGAAGCTTTTTTATAATGCTTCTTTGCAGCTTTTTTAAATCTATTCAATATAAAATGAAAAACTTATTACCCATTTCTCAAAAATGCCTTGCGTTATTTGCGTTTTTGATATTATCTCTTTTATGCAATAATGACTTATTTGCACAATCTCCTGCTACTTATACTAATATTGGCACAAATAATTGGGTGGCGCCTGCCGGTGTTACCAGTATTACAGTAGAGAGTTGGGGCGGCGGCGGTGGCGGTGGAGGAGCAAAGAAAAATTCTGCTGGCGGCGGTGGCGGTGGTGGTGCTTACAGTAAAGCTACATCGGTTACTGTATCTGCATTGGCAGGTTCTTATAACGTAGTAGTAGGCAGTGGTGGTGCCGGAGGTAATGGTAATATTGACGGGAATAATGGTAACAGCTCATATTTTAATATTAATACTGCAATTGCAGATGGTGGAAAAGGAGGAAGTAGTGGTGGCAATGGTGGCACTGGTGGCACTGGCGGAACGGGAACTTATTTTGGAGGTGCTGGTGCAGACGGTGTCATTAGCTCCTATTCCGGAGGTGGCGGCGGTGGTGCAGGCAGCACAGGTGCAGGAGGAAATGCTTCTGGCTCTACTGCAGGTACAGGAACTACAATCGGAGGTGGAAATGGAGCAACAGGTAGAACTTCTAACAATGATGGCTCAAATGGGAATACTTATGGAGGAGGAGGAAGTGGTGGTTTCAGAACTAACTCTAAGGGACAACAGTCTGGTGGTGATGGGGCACAGGGCCAATTAATTATTACATGGTCAAACGTTACTTATAGCTTAACAAATACTAATGTAGCTACAGCGCCTTGCATAGGTTCACCTGCTACCGTAACCCTTACAGGTACAGTTGCTTCTTTGCCTACAGGTGTTTATACAGTTACCTATAGTTTAACCGGCGCCAACTCAGGCGCTAATCTCACAACAAATTTTACAGTAAATACTGCCGGCACTGGTAGTTTTAACACAGTCAATTTAGCAACTGTAGGTAGTACTAATATTAGCATTACAAATTTGGCTTCAGGCAATGCTGGTACAAATGGTACGGGCTACGGATGTAATAGCGCTATTACTACAAATAATACTAATAGTTTTATGGTTCAAAATTTGCCAGCTCAGCCTGGTACTATTTCTGGCGGCACTTCTGTATGCCAGGGTAGTTCACAATCTTATACCATTACGCCTGTAGGAGGAATTACTTATAATTGGAATACTCCGGCAGGCTGGGTATTAAATAGCGGTCAAGGCACCAATACTGTAAATTATACTACAGGATCTTCAAGTGGTACAGTTTCGGTAGTTGCATCAAATGGTAGCTGTAGTAGCACTGCAAGAACCCTTAGTGTTTCAATAAATCCGGTACCAGCACAGCCTTCTGCAATAAGCGGCGCTGTAGCAGTATGCTCCGGCTCTATACAAACTTACTCTGTTACTAATGTAGCGGGTGTATCTTATACCTGGAATATCCCTACAGGTTGGGTAATAAATAGTGGGCAGGGCACCAATACTATTAGCTATACCGTTGGAAGTTCGGGAGGTACAGTACAGGTTACTCCATCTAATGCTTGTGGCAATGGCACTGCAAGCACTTTGCCTGTATTGGTAAATGCCACTTTGTATTGGGGCGGAATAGGTACCTCAATGACTGGTGGAACAACCGGAACAAACTTTAATGATGCAGCTAACTGGTCAACCAATGCTTCCACTTTTACAGCAGCCGGTATATCCCCTACGTCTTGTAACAATGTAGAAATGAATATCTGGCTAAATGGCGCCACCAAGTCTGCAGCAATAACATTTAGTAATACCAATACCAGTTTCAATAATTTTAAGAGCAATCTGATAGATAAATTGGGTAGTGGATCAACTTATTCCTTTAGCCTTGCATTAACTACTAACCAAACCGTAACGGTATTAGGTACAAGCAATTTTTATACAGAAAATAATACAAATAACCGCACTACACAAACAGAGATAAATGTAAATGGCGCTAATTCAGTATGGACATATACCGGAGATATTACAGCCTCATCCGTCAATAATGCTACTAACGTCACTAATAGTGAAGCAGACAATTATATTTTTTCAAATGCAGTAGGTACATCTAATATGGGTAAAGTTGTTATAAAAGGCAATGCAAACCTCGGGGGCATGGGCGATGATGCACATCCGCAACTAAACAAACCAGCATTACTTGTATTTGATGGTACCGGCACTCAAACCATTACTAATAATACTACGATATATCCCATTTACTTAGGGTTCAATACTCAGATTGGTGAATTTAATACTCCAACAGTGGTACTAAATGGAAGCGGTCCAAATGGTTTTCAGGTTATTAAAAACCTTACCATTAGTCCAAATTGTACACTCGATATTAACAGCACCCAATCTATTAATGATACCGTTACTACGCTTGGGAATACAAGCGGGGTCCTTACTTTGGGGGCAAATGCCACTTTAAAAATAGGTGGTACCAGTTTGGGCCAAACAGGAAGTAATTTTCCTTTAGGATTTACTTCCTATAGCTTTGATGCTACCAGTACCGTAAATTATTATGCAGGTAATACTACTTCACAGAAGGTATTTGCTACACCAGTGTATGGCAATTTATCACTTTCAAACATTGACGGGGCAGGGCTTTCTAATAAAACATCTACTGCTGCCATCTCTGCAGCAGGTACTACTACCGTAAATGGTTATGTAAGGTTTACTCCCGGCGCTAATTTTACTACAGGTGGTGCTTTTAATATTTTAAATAATGGGGAACTGTATTGTGGTACCAATATCATTTCTGGCAGTGGCTCATTTAATTTAAACCAGGGCGGCACCATTGCAATTGGCTCTAATGCCGGAATATCGGCAAGTGGGGCTACCGGAAATATTACTAACAGCGGTACCCGTATTTTTAACAACGATGCTAATTATATTTATAATGGTACAGTAAACCAGGCTTCAGGCAGTGGCTTAAATAATACTTTTGGCACAGGTAGTACCAATGGCGTTCGCACACTCACCATTAATAATACAGGTACATCAGCAAATAATATAGTGTATTTGTCTGGCAATGTGCAGGTAAATAATAACTTGAATATGGTGCAGGGTATTTTTAACATTGCAACCGGTAATACTTTGTATATACGCAATACAATGAGCAGGACCAGTGGCCTGATAGATGAAACGGATGGCTCACTTTGTATGAATGGAAGTACAGCCCAGTCTATTTCGGGGAATATTTTTACTAATAAAACAGTCAATAATCTTGTTATTAGCAATACAGCATCTGGCACTGTATTAACAGTAGGCTCTACATCTGCAGATAGCTTAAAGATTAAAAATTTACTTTCATTTGCCGGTGTAACAGGAAAAACTTTTGCAACCGGAGATAATCTTACCATATTATCAACAGCAGGTTATACCGCCAGTATTGGAGATCTTACAGGTAATATTATTTCGGGTAAAGTAAGTGTAGAAAGATATATCAATACTGGTGTGGGTGCAGGCCAGCATGCACAGACCTGGCAATTATTATCAACTCCTACAGTAGGCCAGTCAATATATAATAGCTGGCAAGAAGGAGGAGCGGCTATTTCGGGAAGGGGAGCATGGCTTACCGGTACCAGTGGCTCATCCGGATTTGATGCCATCACAGCAGGCGCTTCATTAAAATATTATAATTCCGCAACCAATCAATATACCGGAGTAGTTAATACTGCTTCTACTATTACATTGCCCAATGGTTATTATGTATTTATAAGAGGAGACAGGTCGGTAAAATTGCCAGCCAATACACCCGTGCCTACAATACTGCGTACTACTGGTACTATTTATCAACCCACAGCACCTGCACCTTCTGTAACAGTGCCTGTAGGTAAATTTGCTACAGTAGGTAACCCTTATGCAAGCGCTATAGATCTTAATTACATGAAGACGAATGGATATTTTTCAAATTTAAATAATGATGTCATTGTATGGGATCCTTCTTTAGCAGGTAGCTATGGAGCAGGTATTTTTCAAACATTGTCTGCTACCAATAATTATGTGCCTACCGCCGGAAGCCCATCATCATATTATCCATCCGGAGTACCGCATCCATATATTCAAAGTGGGCAGGCCTTTTTTGTACATACGGCTACAGGGGCAGTATCTAACGGTTCTGTAAGCTTTGCAGAGGGTATTAAATATACTTCAGGAAATATGTTAGTAAATGGAGTAACGGGAGCTAATCCATTAGACAGGCAATATATAAGAGCCACATTAAATACCAATACCGGGCTTGTAATAGATGGCAATGCGGTAGTATTAGATAAGGAGTTTACTAATAGCATTAATGCAGATGATGCATTAAAAATAAATAATAGTGGAGAAAATTTTGGAATTAAATCTAACGGCATTACCCTGGCTGTAGAAGCACATGCCCTAATGGATAATGCAGATACAGTGATGTATCAATTACAAAACTTAAAAATGCAGGATTATCAATTGAGATTTGGCCCAGAAAATTTGCATGGCAATTTAAGAGTAAGCCTTATAGATAATTATTTGAATAAAGCTACCATTCTTAGTAATACGGATACAAGTATTGTACCTTTTACTATTACTGCCGATGCAGCATCTGCAGCAGGTAATCGCTTTATGCTTGTATTTAGTCCGCAAAATATTTTGCCCGTAAAAATTACTTCTATCACTGCAAGCCGTGCAAATGATAAAACGGTAAAACTTCTTTGGCAGGTAGAAAATGAGACGGCTATAAAAAATTATGAAATACAAAGAAGTAAGGATAAGATAAATTTTGAAACGATAGGTACGCAATTACCTCTCAACAATAAAGCCGGCGCCTACCTGTACAGCTTTACTGACGCAGGCGCAGCCATTAATGCCGATTATTATTATCGCATTCTTTCAAGAGATATTGATACAAAAACGAGTTATAGCAATTTAGCTTCAGTGGCTGCAATACACGCTGCCGGTACATTCATTACGGTATCGCCCAACCCGGTGATAGATAAAACCGTTCACTTACAGTTTACTGGTATGCCGCTATCTGCTTATCATTTTGAAATAGTAAGCCCCACAGGTCAGTTAATTTACCAGGATAATATTGAAACCCAGGTAACCGATTTTAATAAAATAATTTACTTAAATAAAAATATTCAAAGCGGTATTTATCAATTGATAATTGAGAACAGGGAGCATGTGAAAACGATTAAAAAGCTGATGATAAATTAAATGATTTAAGAGCCGGTTTTAAAATACCGGCTCTTTTTTTATGTGCATGTAGTTATTTTTCTAAATACTAATATTAAATACTTAGTAACTGCAATTTTTTATTGTTGGCGGCGTTAATTATTCAGGTATTCAATATCCATTATTAACTATACATTCTTAGATGAAAAACTTTTACTCAGGCAGCAGATTGCTGCAAATTGCCGTTGCTTTCCTTTTTGCAATATCCTTTCATACTACTGCGTCTGCCTATCAGATGATGAGCACTAATTTTTACATTGTTGACTCTAAAGGCGCTACCCTAAAAGACGGGAATATTACTATTTATGATAATCAATACAACGATGGTATTGACTGGAATGATGGCACCAAGATGAATAACATGGGCGAAAACTGGGGATTGATTAGAAATAATGTAAGCCTTGTAGTGGAGCGCAGAAAACTTGTAACCGGCCCCGATACAGCTTACTTTAATATGTGGGGCATGCAGCTTCGCAATTATCGTTTTGAAATTACGATGGAAAACTTTGACTCGGCTACTACCGCAGCTTACGTGTGGGATGATTATCTGAAAAGCATGACTCCAGTTAGTTTTTCAAAAATTACTACTATAAATTTTTCTGTTGATAATAATGCTGCATCAAAAGCAGCTAAGAGGTTTAAAATTATTTATACTACCCCTGCAAATTATGCCATAATGTATGCAACCAATAAGGGCATAAAACCTGTAACCCTCGATGGCATTACTGCAGGCAGAGAGAGCAATTCAATAAAGGTAAACTGGCAAGTAGATAATGAGAATATCATGAACAATTACGAATTGCAGGAAAGTGCAGATGGTATACATTTTAATACAATAGCTACGGTGAATGCATTAAATACTAAAGGCAACTTGAGTTATAGTTATACAGATAATGCGGCATTAAAAACAATAGAATATTACAGGATAAAAGCCAATGGCAACTATGGCGACCCATTGCTTTCTGATATTGTAAAAGTAGATGCTGTACCAGGCGCTATTGAAACTATAGTGAATGTATATCCTAACCCTGTAACAAATAAAACCGTAAAATTAAATTGGGAAAATGCCGCAACCGGTAATTGGGCAGTAAGCTTAGTGATGCCCAATGGAAGTGCATTGCCACTGCAAACCCAGGTTATTAATGCAGGCAGAGCACAAACTACCCTGGCTTTACCTGCCGGTATATCACCCGGAGTGTATTCATTATATATGAAAAATGCTACAGGAAAATCATTAGTAAAAACGATTATCGTTTTATAATAGAACCCTTTTCAAACCTTAAACAAGGCAGCCTTTTGGCTGCTTTTTATTTTGTTTGTAGAAACAAAAAAAACAGGTTTTTTAAAGCGCATATTGCTGGTGTTTATAAAACTTTAATCTGCAAGATTAGGTATTCTAATATCAAACCTATGTTCCTATTTAGTTTCTCTTTATTTACTTTTTGTCTTGATACAAAAAGTAACAAAAAAATCAAGGCTGCATAAAAAAAGCTAAAAATTTGAATGTACGCCTAAAATAAAATTAGCTCGAACGATAGATCATATCCCGGCTATAGTGCGACTTACCAACCAACTGCAATATTCAGCTTTTTCAGCATTAATTTTATTTTTTAACGGCTGCCATTCAAATTTTCTTAACGCTTTTTTTATGAGGCCGGAGCCCAAGCATCACAAATTTGTTTTGGGCTTATTTTACCATTTTCTATTTACTCTACTGGCGCAGATATGCAGCATGGCATTTGTGCAATGCGTATCTGTGCATTTGAAACTATTTGATTTTATTGGTAATTTTTTTTAGTGAGTCAGGTTATAGAAAGTTCCGGTTGCTGAGGACAGCAACCGGTAAGAAAATTTGATTTGGGCTTATTTTACCTTTTTCTATTTATCAAATACCTGATGGATTTTAAAAGTTAAGTTTAGAGGTTATAATAAGTTCGGCAAAATAATTATCACCTGCTTCCAAGTTCTATCACTTCGCAATTTTTTATATCTTTTTTATCAATGGCAAACCTTATAATGGTACGCACAGTATGCCAGCCCTGCTTGCCTGCTGCTCCGGGGTTGATATGCAGGCATTGCAATCCATCATCGTACATCACTTTTAAAATATGAGAATGCCCGCTAATAAAAAGTTGTGAGTGCTGCAAAATAATTTCTTTTTTTACGCCGGGTGCATACCTGCCCGGGTAGCCTCCAATATGCTGCATCATTACAGGCACTTCTTCGCAGGTGAAAAATAATTTTTCTTCAAAAATATTTCGGATAGCTTTATCATCAATATTTCCATATACGCCTCTAAGTGGTTTAAAGCCCTGTAATTTTTTTACGAGCTCCATGTCTCCAAAATCGCCGGCATGCCATACCTCATCACAATTTTTAAAATGCTCAAAAATGGCCGGGTCTAAATATCCGTGTGTATCTGAAATAAGGCCAATGCTTGTCATGGTAAAATAAAAATTTTAAAAAGCAAGGTTACGCTATTTATTTAGTAAAAAACTATTGCAATAAAACTGCCGCTATTAATGTTGCCATTGCCTTTGCTGCCGGGCTTATTAGCCCCGATAGGAGCGGTTACCCCGGTGAGGGCTTGTGGGCGGGGGCGTGTGCCGGAGTAATAGCGGATAGCGGGACAAATGCCGCATAGCATTATCAATGCCCGGCTACACTATTTTTAGCAAAGCATACACAGTAAAAAATTTCTTAATTTTGAAGATGCCTTTTCATCGCAATTTTACATACTTTATTGATAAGCGAAACTGGAAATATTATTTTCTGATGCTGGCATTGTGTAAAGGTTATTGAAATATTTTTTTGCATTTTTTATTTCATCCTTTTAAAAAAAAATTATCATGCCATATTATCACAAAGCAGGCACCATTCCGCATAAGCGGCATACACAATTTCGCAAAGCCGATGGTGGCCTTTATTCCGAACAATTATTTTCTACCGAAGGTTTTTCAAATGATTATTCCATTTTGTACCATCATCATCCGCCTACATTTATTGTAAAGTGCGATGAGCCGATAGATGTATCGCCAAAAGTAGCAGAAGAAAAAATGCTGAAACACCGCTGCCTCGAAGGGTTTAGCATTAAGCCTGCAGCAGATTATTTAGACAGTCGCAAAGCAATTTTAGTAAATGCAGATTGCCATATAGTATTGGCTGCGCCACAAAAAAGTATGACGGATTATTTTTTTAAAAATGCAGATGCAGATGAATTGATATTTGTGCATGAGGGAAGCGGCGTGGTTAAAACCTGCTATGGCAGCCTTACTTTTAAATATGGCGATTATATAAACCTGCCTCGGGGTACTATTTATCAAATACATTTTGATACGGAAGATAACCGGCTCTTTATTGTAGAATCTTTTCATCCCATTAGGTTTCCTAAAAAATATACCAGCAAAAACGGGCAGCTAATGGAGCACTCGCCTTTTTGCGAAAGAGATATTCGTGTGCCAGACAATCTGCAAAGCATAGACGAAAAAGGCGATTTTATTATCAAAACCAAAAAGAAGGGTTTGCTTTATGGCATTCATTATGGCACACATCCTTTTGATGTGGTAGGCTGGGATGGTTGCTGCTATCCTTATATTTTTTCCATTCACGATTTTGAGCCCATCACAGGCCGGGTGCATCAGCCGCCACCGGTACATCAAACTTTTGAAACAGATGCTTTTGTTGTATGCTCATTTGTGCCAAGGCTCTACGATTACCACCCACTGGCCATTCCGGCGCCATACAATCACAGCAATATTGATAGCGATGAATTACTGTATTATGTAGATGGCGATTTTATGAGCCGCAAAAATGTAACCCGTGGTATGCTTACATTGCATCCCGGCGGCATACCGCATGGGCCACACCCCGGTGCCGTACAAAAAAGTATTGGCGCTAAAGAAACCAAAGAGCTTGCCGTGATGGTAGATACTTTCAGGCCTTTGCAATTGACGGTAGATGCCATTGCCATCGAAAACAAAGGCTATGTAATGAGTTGGGCAGAATAATTTTTTTTTTGAAGCCCGGCATGGAGTATACATCAGCATGGGGCCCGCTTTTCGCAGTACTCCTCGTGTATTTGCCAGGGGCAAATACACTCCGGGGTACTTGCTTCAATCGGGGCTAAAGCCTCTGCCGCATATTTGCAATTAGGCATTTATAATGGCTACAATAATATGCCGGGCTATTTTTTTTAGCTGGCTGCCTAAGAACCTTACCTGCTACAATATATACCTGGCCTGGCTTTTATGTGTAAAAATGTTGTAAATACTTAGTGGCAAAATATGCCGTACAAAAAAAAGAGTATTAAAAGAAAATGAACGCTGTAATATTTTTAAATTTTTTTCCCTAAATTGTCTTTACAAAAATTAATCAATTATGATAAAGTTCCAGGAAATTCAAATTGGAGATTATGTAATGGCTAATAATGACGGTGATAAAAGAAGAGGCGAAGTAACAGACCTTAATGGTGATGAAAAACAGGTTTCTGTAAACATTGGCCCACAGTCATTTTGGTATGAGCAGCAACAATTAGACCCCATAGCCATTACCAACAATGAGTTGATGAATTTAAAATTTCAAAAGCATATAAATGACGATGGTACGGTAAAGTATATGAAAGGCGCTTTTAGAATGTTGATACCTAAAGAAGATGATTTTAGCCGAATGGAAATATGGTATCGGGATGAGCAAAGGCATATAGTTACGCCCATTAGCTTACATAATTTACAAAATCATTTTTTCGAAATGACCAAGGTGCATCTCAATGACGGCGTTTTTTAGTCATTCAGATAATCCTACAAATCATAAAAAAATCCGCTTTTGATAAAGCGGATTTTTTTTATAAACTATTTCTTAAAATTTTCTTTCTCTCGGAGCAAAATTTCTTTTTCTGCCATCGCCACGGTGGCCTTTTGCAAAGCCTTCATCACTTGCTCTTTTAAAACCTCCATCTGCTTCATTCATCCTGATAGTACGGTTGTTGTACCTTTTGCCATCCAGCGATTTTATCATACGCCCTGCTTCATTTTTATCTACCTCTACCCAGCTATTCATATCCTTCATATCAATTTTGCCCAGCACTTCTTTTTTCAGGTTGCTTTCGTCTAATATAAATTGTAAAAAACTTGCTTTGTAAAATCCATCTTTGGTACCCAGGTTTATAAACAACCTTGTAAAGCCATTATCCCTCCGGTTAAAATTGCTTCTTTCTTTTCGGCTGCCATCTCTCGATACATCACTCCTCTCTCTTCTGTTATTGTCTTTTGCATTAAGGTCTTCAGCATTTTCATAATATTTTAAAAAATGGTCAAACTCAAGCGCAGCCACTCTTTGCAAAACTTCTTCTTTAGATACGTTTTCAAATTTTTTCATCAGGTCGGGCAGGTAAGTTTCATAGTCGCCATTTGAAATATCTGTTTGTATCAGTTTTTCCATAAAATAAAAAAACTGTTTTCTGCATACATCTTTACCGCTTGGTATATCCAGTTTATGAAACTGTGAGTTAATCATTTTTTCTAACTGCCTTATTTTATACGTTTCTCTACTGTGGCAGATAGAGAGGCAAATACCCGTTTTGCCGGCACGCCCCGTACGGCCACTACGGTGTGTGTACACTTCCATATCATCCGGAAGTTCGTAATTGATTACATGAGTAATTCCATCCACATCAATACCTCTTGCTGCTACATCGGTAGCAATTAAAAGTTGCAGTGCCTTGCTACGAAACCTTCCCATTACCCTGTCTCTTTGTTGTTGGGTAAGGTCGCCATGCAGCGCTTCAATTTCGTAACCAGCTTTAGATAATTTTTCTGAAATATCCTGGGCATCGGCCTTGGTACGGGTAAAAATAATACCATACATGCCGGGGTTAAAGTCTATCAGCCTTTTTAAGGTTTCGTAACGGCTATGCGCAGGTGCTACAAAATATTGGTGATCTATATTTACATTACCACTGTTTTTTCGGCCAACTGTAATTTCTTTTGGGCTATCCATAAAGTTTTTAGCAATGGCTCTTACTTCCGGTGGCATGGTGGCGCTAAATAGCCAGATGCTTTCTCGATTAATGGTATTTTTTAATACAAAATCTATATCATCTCTAAAACCCATGTTGAGCATTTCATCTGCTTCATCCAGCACTACATATTTTACTTTTTGCAGGTCTATGGCTTTTCTTTCTATAAGATCTATAAGCCTGCCGGGTGTGGCAATTACAATCTGCACCCCTTTGCGCAGGTTTCGTATTTGCATGGTGATAGAGGCGCCGCCATAAACTGCTTCGCAGCTAAGGCCCTTCATGTATTTCATAAATTCTACCAGGTCGTTGGTAATTTGAAGGCAAAGCTCCCTGGTAGGGCATACTATCAGTGCCTGCGGAAACTTATCTGCTGCATTCATTAAATGAATAAGGGGCAAACCAAAAGCGGCAGTTTTGCCGGTGCCGGTTTGTGCAAGCCCTACAAAATCGGTAGTGCCTGATAGCAACACCGGTATGGCTTGTAATTGAATAGGGGTTGGGTCTGTAAAACCTAAATCTGTTGTGGCTTTTACAATGTTTTCGTGTAAGCCTAATGCTTCAAATGCATTCATTACATTATTTTATTTAAAATGATAGACCTGATATTGGCTACGCTAATATCCATGTGGTCAAAAAAAAGATTTTGATGGTCACATGTTATGCGGTTGGCCGTTGGAGAAAGATTTGTAAAGTGCAGGTAAATATTGTGTTACCCGATGTATCAACAGCATCTGAGCATGTCATGTAATTCTCAGAAATTCTAAAATCGGCGCAAAAGTACGGCTTATTTTCTTAATAATAGCAACTTTAAGGAGTTTATATCTGTTAAGTTGTTGTAATTAACGGGTATAAAATAAATATTGCCTTTATTTTAAATTATTCTTGCATTTACAAGTCTAAAGTAAAATCTTATTATTTATGAGAAAAATATTTGTGTATTGCCTGTTGCTATTTCCTTTTTTTTGTAGTGCACAGCATGAAAAATTTTCGGGCAATGCAAATACGGAAGATAGCAGTACAAAAGATAAAAGTTATTTTGAAGTAGCTACCGATATTGGAAACAGTTATTTTAGTTCCAAAAATCAAAATCTAAAAGCCGAACTTCAGCCTTCACTTTTTGTAATTTCACCCTCTTTATCTTATTATCACAAAAGTGGCTTTGGGCTTACAGCATCAACTTACTTTATCCATTCAGGCGATAGTTCAGGTTTTTATCAATATAGCTTAAGCCCGAGTTATCAGGTAGAAAATGATAATATACAAGCATCGTTGAGCTACACCCGTTATTTTGTAAAAAAAGGGTATGAAACAATTGCTTCTCCTTTTAAGAATGAATTTTATGGTCAAATTAATTTACAAAAACCCTGGTTGCAACCGGGCTTAAGTATGGGCTACTCCAATGGAAGTTATACAGAGTATAATACCATTGACACATTTATTTTAGGATTTCAAAGAAGGTTTGTAGATACTGTTAATACAAAACTATCTACTTTTTCACTTAGTGCATTTGTGCAGCATGAGTTTGATTTTTACGAGTTATTGAGTAGTAAGGATGAGTTGGCGCTAACTCCACAGTTTTTTTTAAATGCCGGTAGCAGCCAGTATGATGATGTACATCATAATATTTTTTATACCAGAAGAGGTAAAAAAGCCATTGGAACCCGGGGCCAAAAGAGATTGGGCAGGCTAAATGAACAAACTCCTTTTCAATTAGAATCTCTCGGGTTTTGTGCCGATGCAGTATATGCAACCGGCAATTTTAGTATAGAGCCTCAGCTTTACCTCGATTATTATTTGCCTGCAACCAATAGCAAGAGGTTTACTTCAATTTATACAATTCATTTAAGTTATGATTTCTAATTTTCAATTTACATTAACAAACTTTTTGAGTTTATTACAGTCATTGGCATATAACTTGAAATTTACTCACAACTTAAAAACTGTATGAACATGAAAAAACAAATTATTTTATTCGCATTTACATTATTGGCTTGCTCCACAGGTGTAATGGCTCAGGGCTTTCACATCGGTATAAAAGGCGGGGCTGATATTAATAAGCTGGATGGAAAGTCATTTAAAGATCAATTTTCATTTGGCTACCAGCTTGGCGGCTTTGCTGAAATTGGGTTGACTCCTAAATTTGGTATTCAGCCTGAAGTAATTTTTAGCCAGACAAATATTGATACCAGCAGCACTTTTAGTTCTGTGTATGCATTTAATAATATCTCTCATGTAAAATTGCAGTATCTCAAAATTCCGATTTTATTAAATTTTAAGCCCAATAATTTTGTAGCATTGCAGCTTGGCCCTCAGTTCGGCATTAACCTTGATAAAAATAGCAACCTGTTTACCAATGGAGCCAATGCTTTTAAAACCGGCGACTTTAGCATGGTAGGTGGTTTGCAAATTGAAATTTCGAAACTGCGTTTGTATGGCAGGTATGCCATTGGCCTTAATAATATCAACGATATTGATAACCGGGAAAAATGGAAAACCCAAAGTATTCAATTGGGGATTGGGCTGGCATTTTAATTTTATTGCCGGATAACTATTATTTGTCCGGATGCATCAATTTTTAAAATGGTGCTGGGTGTTGCAATCTGAAAATCATCCTGACGGTGTTGAACTATATAATCAACACCGTTTTTTATTTTAATATCTATATCAGTAAAAATAGCAGGTGGCGGATAGCCGGAAACGTTAGATGATGTAGAAACAATGGGTTTACCAAACCGGGTTATCAATTGTTTGCAAAATGGGTCTTTAACCACCCTGATGGCAATGCTGCCATCACTATTAATGATATTGGGTGCAAGGTTTTTAGCATTTTCATAAATAACCGTTACGGGCTTTTGAATCCCTTTTATATAATCAAAAATGGTGAAGGTATTTTGATTGCTATACATGGGTATATCTTTTTCATCTGCCACCAGTATGATCATACTTTTTTGTTCACTTCTGTTTTTTAAGGCATAAATTTTTGCCACAGCATCAGCATTGGTGGGGTCGCAACCAATGCCCCATACTGTATCTGTAGGGTACAGGATAATTCCTCCACGGTTCAATACTTCAATACAATTTTCAATATCGGTTTTAAAATTTTGTACCATTGATTTTAGGGGGTTAGCATATTTTTAATTTTTTCCACTATAAGCATTTCATCAATTCTAATGAGGCATTCGGGCTGAGGATATTTGGAGCACATATTTTTTTTGCAGGGCTGGCAGGGCAATTGGCCGTATGTTACCACCCTGATATTACTATTGGGCTGTGGGGTGCTGAGCAACTCATCTGAAGCGCCTAATGTTATTAAAGTAGGAGTGCCTAAAGCATTGGCTATTTGTGCCGGGCCACTTTCACTCGATAATACCAACTGGCAGCTCTCCATTAATTTCACCAGGAGGGGTATGGGGCTTTTGCCTGCAAGGTTGCTAATGTTTGTTTTATCCGGCAAAGCATTATACACTGCATCTACCTGAGGTTTTTCCCTGTCGCTGCCTACTAAAATTATTTCGTTGTTAAACACTTTGCGTATAGTGCTTATGATGCTGATAGCTTTCTTTTCCGGCCATCTTCTTGATTGTGCTTCAGAATTAATATTGATGATGATGGCATTTGACTTGGGCAATTTTTCAGATAAGCTTAATGCTACCTTGGGTTCATCAATGGTAGCATTACTCATTTTTTTTATTAATTCTATATACTCATCTACATGATAAATATTTTTAGGAAGAGATAAGGTATGCGTTAAAAAAATATTACGCAAACCTGCTTTATAGCCCACACGTTTTTTTGCCCCGGTTGCAAAGCCCATAAGGGCCGACGAAAAAGAATTGGGTAAGCAAAAGAATAAATCATATTTTTCTTGTGCAGCTATTTCTTTTCCAAACCTGTAAGCCCCCCTGATGCCACTATATTCATTTTTTGAAAAGAGATATTGTTTATTTATCGGGGGAAAATAGTCTAACAAAATATGAATGCCTTTTTTTACAATTACATCAATAATAGCGTTTGGATAAGCCTGGCGGAGGGCCTTAATAAAGGCAGAACTCATTACAAGATCACCAAGCCAATTAGGGAGCCTAACTAAAATTTTTGTTTGTTGCATAAAGTTATTCTTGATAACTAAACAAAATTGCTTTTTTTATTTGTTATTTTTGCAAAAATTTATAAAAATGGAAATGAAAGCTGCTGTACAAAAAATTTGGGAAAACAGGGAATTACTAAATGATGAAGAAAATGTGCAGGTGATAAAGAGTGTAATGGAAGAAATTGATAAAGGCAGGTTGCGTACAGCCGAACCCGTTAGCAATGGCTGGCAGGTGAATGAATGGGTAAAGCAGGCCATATTGCTTTATTTTGGGGTACAAACCATGAAAACTTATAACCTGCCACCCTTTGAGTTTTATGATAAAATGCAATTAAAATCGGGGTATAAAGAATTGGGCGTACGTGCTGTGCCCCATGCAGTAGCCAGATATGGCGCTTATTTGGCAAAAAATGTAGTATTAATGCCCTCTTATGTAAATATTGGAGCTTATGTAGATGAAGGCACAATGGTAGACACATGGGCTACGGTAGGTAGTTGTGCACAAATTGGCAAACATGTACACCTTAGTGGTGGAGTAGGTATTGGCGGCGTATTGGAGCCATTGCAGGCAGCGCCGGTTATTATAGAAGATGGATGTTTTATTGGGAGCAGGTGTATTGTAGTAGAAGGGGTAAGGGTAGAGAAGGAAGCAGTGTTGGGAGCAAATGTAGTTTTGACCCAAAGCACTAAAATTATTGATGTAAGTGGTGATACGCCTGTAGAGACTAAAGGCGTAGTGCCGGCAAGAAGTGTGGTAATACCGGGTACTTATAATAAAAAATTTGCGGCCGGAGAATATGGTGTAAGTTGTGCATTAATAATTGGTAAACGTAAAGAGAGTACAGATAAAAAAACCAGCCTGAATGATGCATTGAGAGATTTTAATGTATCTGTATAATGTAGTGGTGAGCATGAGAAGTGGAATGGTTTTGAGTAAATTGTTTTTAGAAATTATTTTGCCCAGATGGCGAAATTGGTAGACGCACTGCCTTCAGGTGGCAGCGTTCGCAAGGATATGCAGGTTCGAATCCTGTTCTGGGCACTTGCTACATTGGCTCCCTTATTGTGGAGCCTTTTTTTATGAATTGATAAAATGCTTACCTGCATTGTAGCGCTTGATTTATTTTTTTTAGTCATTTTTTTACTTAAAATAATATAAAAAAT
>JAFDXD010000043.1 GCA_018268135.1 Bacteroidota bacterium | reverse complement strand
TTCCTTACTGCTGCCTCCCGTAGGAGTCGGGCCCGTGTCTCAGTGCCCGTGTGACTGGTCGTGCTCTCACACCAGTTACTGATCGTAGGCTTGGTGGGCCGTTACCCCGCCAACTACCTAATCAGGCGCACGCCCATCCAAAACCGTATTGCTACTATAATAACAAAGAGATGCCTCTTCGTTATGTTACGGTGTATTAATCCTCCTTTCGGAGGGCTATTCACCAGTTATGGGAAGGTTGCGTACGTGTTCCGCACCCGTTTGCCGGTCGCCACCAGGTATTGCTACCCGTGCTGCCCCTCGACTTGCATGTATTAAGCCTGCCGCTAGCGTTCATCCTGAGCCAGGATCAAACTCTCCATTGTAAATGAGTTGTTTGAACTGACTGTGTAATTTCATTGGAAATTAACGTCAAATTCTAAATTAATATTTGCGCTAACATTACCTCTTAAATCTTTTGATTTATCGTTGCTGTTTCCAAACTTTCAAAGAACTTTTGACTCTACTTTTTGCTCCCCTTTTTGATTGGGGTTGCAAAGGTAAGTGCCTTTATTATACCTACCAAATATTGGTAGCTTTTTATTTATTTTTTTTGAATTTATTTTTTACTTTTTCCTGCGAAAAAAACCCTTATTTATTTGGGAGTGCGAAGGTAAGTGCCTTCTTTTTATTAGCCAAATTTTTCTGAACTTTTATTATTCTTTTTCCTGTGAAAAAGCCCGTTTTTTAATTGGGAGTGCAAAGGTAATGGTGATTTATTTATCAGCCAAAATTAATTTGCTTTTTTAATAAAAAAATTTGCTGTGATTTTTAAGAACTGGCTGCTTTTTTTCAAAAGCGGACGGCAAAGATAAGGGGCAATTGGTTGTTGTCAAAATTATTTTGAAAGATATGGCCGATTGTGGGTTGTAAATTGAGAACTATTTATGCTGTGAGCCTTATGTAGTATGGGATGTGGCGTTTTTAAATTTATTGAAAATAATTTTTAGATTTTTGATATTAGCTTTTGAGTATGTAATATTTACAGGATTAGGGATTTTAATATCAACCCTTTACTTCTTTTAGATTTTTCTTTTTTACTTTTTGTACTGATATAAAAACTGCATAAAAAAAGCTATCAGTGTATGTTGGAATGTATTAAAGTAGTGGATGTGTATGGAGCTTTGTGGTTATATACATATATATATGTGGTAGATTTTGAATTTTCACTGCCGGGGAATGATTGATGGCTGAAGGGCTGAGGGATGGGAGCGGTAGCCCGCAATACCGCCTTAGCGGTATGAGGACTACAAGCGTACAGCCCTTACTGCTGCTGATAGCTGTACTGGTGCTGGGAGCCCATAATGAAATAAGCTTTAAAAATTTACATTCATGAGAGTGAGCCCCTGGGGAGGTGTAGAGAAATCGGTTTTTGAGGGATTTTTGCTTTCAATTATTTTTTGAAAATCGGCTACTGTGCAGGCGCCTCTCCCTACTTTAAGCATGGTGCCTACGAGGCCTCGTACCATGCCTCGCAAAAATCTGTTGGCTGTAACATTGTATTGGATTGAGATAGCCGTTTGCTCCCAATTGCTTTGGAGGATAGTACAAATATTGGTATGGGCCTGGTTGTGTTTTTTTGCAAAGGATTCAAAATCGGAATATTGGAGTAATAGTTGGGCTGCTTGTTGCATATTGTGAAGCTGTAACTTATAGGGGTAATAATATGCTACTTCATTCATAAAGGGGTTTTTGAACTGGTATATTTGGTATTGATAGGTACGGGAGAGAGCATCGAAGCGGCAGTGGGCGCCCGGAGAAACCGGGGTTATTGACTTTACAACAATATCTATTGGTAGTATTGCATTGAGATGATAAACGGCTTTTGTACAGTTTTCAGGCGAAATGGTATCGCTATCGAAGTGAAAGAAATTTTGCTGAGCATGTACGCCTGCATCGGTACGGGACGAGCCGGTAAGAGAAATGGGGATTCTGAAATAGGTATGCAGCGCTTTTTCTACCTCTGCCTGTATGGTGTTGGCATTTTGTTGTATTTGAAAACCTGAATAGTTGGTTCCTTTATAGGATACTTCGATAAAATAACGGGGCATTAGTGGCGTATCATTGCTTTGAAACGATTAATATAATAATTATCTGTGAGCTGGGATTGTAAGCTGCTGAAATGCTGGGTATCATAAACATAAGGATAAGCTGCTTCAAAAAAAGCATAGCGGCCAGCATCCTGAAGAAATAATACGCTTAGATTTTTGATTTGCTCTGTGGTGAAACATATAGTTTTAAACGTCTTTTTTGCAATGGATACCATATCATCATCATTGGATTCGGCTGCCATTTTTTTACGAAGCTTTAAAAAGTCTTTTTCATCGGCCTGAGATTTACAATCGGAATTGATGGCTGCTGATACTGTATTGGTTTGAGGAGACAGGGGGCTGGCTGAAGCTGTGTTAGTATTGGTAAGAGTTGCCGATTGGGCACTTTGGGTATCGCTTGTTACTATTTTTACGGAGTCTGTGTTTTTATTAGGATTGGGGATCTCTATGTTTAAAAATTTTTCATTGCCCTGAGCTTGTACAATGGGTTTTGCTTGCTGCGTTGCTGTATCTGGTAAAAGTGCTTTTGTGGTTTCATTTACCTGTACAGTATTATCATTTTGTTTTTTTGGGGTAGCAACCGGATAAGGTATAAATATTTTGATGGTATCGATATTGCTATTGTTTCTGTCTGTATAAATTACGGTGCGGCCTGCATCATCAAGAATTGTGGAAAGTATAGTTATGTCGTTATTGGCACTCTTTTGAGATTTAATTTGGGCGATGGAATCTACTGATGATGCTGGCTGGGTTTGGGGTTCGGATTTTTTTGTAACAGTGTTTGAATCTTTTGCCGGAATGTCTGCTGTATTGTCAGGGTTGGTTTGTACAGAGCTATTGTTATTTTGAGAAGTAGCAGCCATAGTTACTTCTAATGTTTGAAGATTGAATAATCCCCATCCTTTATCGTCAAAATTTTTAAGCATGAAGCCGAGGTCCGAATTATCGATTTTCACTGGAATTACCTGCTGAGGCCATTGGTTTTTTGGGAAGCCGATGGTAAAATTGTAAGTACCGCTTTGCAGCTTAGGCACAATAATATATCCGGTGGAAGAAGAACTGTAAAGTTGATGATTGAGTTTTATATAGAAGGGTTGCTTATTATCTGTTTGCAGATAAACAAAATGATTTTGCTGAGCAAAGATAGAAGTGATGGATATATTTAGTATTAATAGTAAAGTGAAACGTTTCATCAAAATCATTTTGATAACAAAGCTAATTAATATCGTTGATTTGCCTTTTATAAAATAAATAACTTTTGATTTTTACAACAGCCTTTATTTTTGTCAAAATTTTGAAAAATATGAAAAGAGTTTTATTGATTTTAGGCATTGCCTGTGTACCAATGATAATGTTGGCACAACAGGAAGCTAAGGCAGATATGGATACTGCCTGGAAGAAGATATATAGGGAAAGTTATCCGAAAACGAATGAAGTAGTACATACCAAATTACAGGTTTCGTTTGATTTTAATAAATCGTACCTGTATGGCAAGGAGTGGCTTACCTTAAAGCCACATTTTTATGCTACAGACAGTGTATTGCTTGATGCAAAGGGAATGGAAATAAAAGAGCTTGCCTTAGTAAGTGGTACTAACAAAAGGCCATTGAAATATACTTATGACGGGATGCTACTAAACATTAAACTTGACAAAACGTATAAGGGTGGTGAGAAATATACATTGTATTTTGATTATATCAGCAAACCAAATGAATTGAAAGTACAGGGTAGTGCCGCAATAACTGATGCCAGGGGGCTGTATTTTATAAACCCTAAAGGGGAAGATAAAACCAAACCTACGGAAATATGGACGCAGGGTGAAACGGAATCTAATAGCGCCTGGATGATTACAATAGATAAGCCTGACCAAAAGAGTACTGAAGAAATATACATGACTGTACCTTCAAAATATGTAACACTTAGTAATGGCCTGAAAATTAGTGAAAAGAAAAATGCGGATGGTACTCGTACAGATTATTGGAAAATGGATTTACCGCATGCGCCTTATTTATTTTTTATGGGAGTGGGAGATTATGCAATTACTAAGGATAAGTATAAGGGCAAAGAAGTAAGCTACTATACTGAGCCGGACCAACAACCATTTGCAAGAAGGGTATTTGGGCATACTCCTGAGATGATTAAATTTTTTAGTGAAAAGCTTGGGATTGATTTTCCATGGCCAAAATATGCACAGATAGTTGGAAGAGATTATGTAAGTGGTGCCATGGAGAATACTACCTCTACCCTGCATGGCTCTGCAGCATATCAAAATAACAGAGAGCTTACAGATGGCAATAAATGGGAAGATGTGATTGCCCATGAATTATTTCATCAATGGTTTGGAGACCTAGTAACTACAGAAAGCTGGAGCAATATTACTGTAAATGAGAGCATGGCAGACTATAGTGAAACACTGTGGAATGAATATAAATATGGCAAAGATGCCGGAGATAAACATATTGAAGATGACAGGGAAAAATATTTAGAAGACCCGCAAAATGCTACAAAAGACCTGGTACGATTTTATTATCAAAATAAGGAAGATGTATTTGATAATGTGAGCTATCCAAAAGGTGGAGCTATATTACATATGCTTAGAAATTATGTAGGGGATGAAGCATTTTTTAAATCGCTCAACCTTTATTTGACCAACAATAAGTTTAAGACGGGTGAAGCTCAGCAGTTAAGATTAGCATTTGAAGAAGTAACGGGGCAGGATTTGAATTGGTTTTGGAATGAATGGTATTATGGTAGCGGACATCCAAAATTGGATATACAATACAATTACAATGTACCCGGTATGCCCGGCTATGCGGAGGTGATAGTAAAACAAACTCAAAACACCGGCAAAAATTTTACTTTGCCCATTGCGGTAGATGTGTATAGCAATGGCAACAGAGAGCGGTACAAGATTACATTAAAGAATGCGATGGATACATTTTATTTTAAAGTAAATGAAAAACCTGAGCTGATAAATGTGGATGCCGATAAAATATTATTGGCAGAAAAAACAGATAATAAATCGGAGGCCAATTACATAGCTCAATGGAAATATGCCCGCAATTATTTAGACAGGAAAGAGGCGCTTAGTTTTTTTGCTGAAAAAAAGATGCCAGAAATAGCTAAGGGATTGTACGACCGGTATGCCCCTTTGAGAAATTATACAATAAGAAAAATAGAGGCTACTCCATATAAAAGCGATGCTGTAGTATTAGAGCAGATTGCTACAATGGCACAAAAAGAAAATGATAAGATTACTAAAGCTTCAGCAATTAATTTTCTTGTAAAAACCAGTGATAAAAAATATTTACCCATTTATCAATCATCGGTTAATGATTCCAGTTATTCGGTAGCTGCTGCTGCATTAAATGGATTAGCTTCTTTAGAGCCTGAGAATGCCTATACGCTTGCTAAGAAATACAGTACAGATGCAAAAGGAGATTTGGCAGATGTAGTGAGCAACTTATTAATCAATGAAGGAAAAGAAGATGATTTTGATATTATTGCTTTAAATTATAAAAATTCGCAACCGGGTTTTGAAAAAGTAATGGCATCATCAAAGTTTGCAAAGTACCTGAGCCAAATAAATAACATAGAGAAAATTAAAACAGGGATTGACTATATCCTTGAGTTTAGAAACCTCATTCCGCAACAATACAGGGAAGAAATAGACCCTGCATTTAAATCTGCATTGGATGAGATTTCTAAAGCTAAAGGGGGTGAAATAGAGGAATACATTCATAAGAAATTTAAATAGGAAAAAAATAAAAAGCGGCTACATGAAGTAGCCGCTTTTTATTATTAAAATAATTATTACCAACTACCACTGGCGCCACCACCACCAAAGCCACCGCCTCCAAAGCCGCCGAAACCACCACCACCACCAGAGCTTCCGCCACCACCACTCCATCCACCACCACCGCCTCCACCACTAAGCATATTGGCAAGTATCCAGGGTGCTACACCACGCCTGCTCATAAATGAGCCGCCGCCTCCACCACGTGAAGAAAGTAAAATAATAATGATGATGACAATAATAATGAAAACAAGACCCGGAGCTCCCCCGGTTTCTGATTTTTTTTGCCTGGCAGTATGGTAAGTGCCTTGTACTGCTTTAATAATTGCATCAGTACCTTCATCTATACCGCGATAATAATCGTTTCCCTTAAAGTTGGGCACAATAATATCATCAATTATTTCTTTTGCCGTTACATCTGGCAATGAGCCTTCTACACCATACCCTGTAGCAATATTAATTTTTCTATCTTCTTTTGAAATAAGGAGTACAACGCCATTATTAAATTCTTTGCCACCTACTCCCCAGGCCCTTCCTAGCTCTGTATTAAAATCGCCCACTTCATTGCCGCCCAAATTGGGCACAATGACTATTGCAATTTGTGTAGAGGTACTATCATCAAAGGCAACCAATTTATTTTCTAAGGCCTGGGCCTGGTCGGATGTAAGAATTTTTGCATAATCATTCACCAGGGTTTGTTTTGCCGGGGGGCCTTTTAGCAGGGCATTTGCATCAAAATCAGATTGAGAAAATGCCAAAACATTTACCAGCAACAAAAAAATGATATAGATAAATTTTTTCATTGATAATTTTTATTTGCCAAATACAATATCGTCTGGCAACTCATTTTTATCTGTAGTGCTATCATAAGGAAATTTTTCATAAAGCGTTTCGCCAATCATCCTTACACATTCTTCAATGCCATTACTGATATTATCCTTTGTAAATTTTGAGAGCATTAATTTTACAGCATTGTTCCAATAATCTGCGCCGGCCTGCTGATAAATACCTTCATCGGCAAAAATTGCCAACTCATGATGCTGCATGGCAATGTAAATAAGCACCGCATTGCGATGCTCTGTTTTTTGCATTTTTAATTTAAAGAAAACCTGGGCTGCCCTGTCAATAGCATCCACATAAGGATTTTTGCTTTCTACATATATTCTAATTTCGCCGCTGGTTCTTTTTTCGGCATGGCGTATGGCATCCACTATCTGCTCTTTATCTTTTGCAGAAAAAAATTCTTTCTTCTTAAAAAAGGGAAAAATACCCACTGGTTAATTTATTAAAATTTAATTTCCTGTGCTTTATCTGTTCCACTATCTGACTGAAAACCTTCTTTTGCTTTAAAATTAAAAAGCCCTGCAATTATTTTTGTAGGAAAACTTTTTACCGAGCTATTATATACAGCTACTGAAGCATTAAAATCTTTTCGTGCTACTTTTATTCGGCGTTCTGTTCCTTCTAACTGCGCTTGCAACCCAATAAAAGCTTTGGTACCTTTAAGCTCGGGATAATTTTCTACGCTTATCAACAATTGATTGGCTGCCCCGGCTAATTCGTCTTGTGCTGTAGTCTGCGATTGATAATTTTCGGCAGTAACATCAGTACTTGCACTTGCATTACTAGCTTTAGCCCTTGCTGTTGCAATTTTTTCCAAAGTATTTTGTTCATATTGTGCTGCGCCCTTCACCGTATTTACAAGGCTTGGCACTAGGTCTAACCTTCGCTGGTAGGCATTTTGCACTTCATTCCATTGCAAATTTACTTTCTCCTCTTTTTTTACAAGAGCATTATAGGTAACAATGGTATAAATACCCAGTAAAATAATGCAGGCACCAATAATGTAACCCGAAAAGCGTTTATTATTCATTTAATGACAGCTTACTTAGCAGGATTATTTTTTATTCATATCATCAATATTCACATCTACTTTTTTCTCTGCCCCTGCATCTGCTTTAAATCCTTCTTTTTGATGAAAACCAAATAAGCCTCCTAAAATATTCATGGGGAAAGACCTTACTTTGGTATTATAAGTATTGATTTCATCATTAAAAGCCTTGCGGGAGTTTTTGATATTATTTTCAATACCTTCTAACTGGCCTTGCAATTGAGTAAAATTAGCGGTGGCTTTTAAATCAGGATAAGATTCTACAGTAGCTAATAAGCGGCTAAGCGAGCCTGTTAGTTGACCCTGGGCGGCCTGAAATTCGGCAATTTTATCAGGAGTAAGATTATCAGCGTTAATATTTACGCTTGTAGCTTTGGCCCTTGCTTCTACTACAGCAGTAAGGGTATTTTGCTCAAAGTTGGCAGCGCCTTTTACAGTGTTTACAAGGTTGCCCACTAAATCGCTCCTGTTTTGATATTCAGTTTGCACATTATTCCATGCTTTTTTTACAGCTTCATCTTGTTTTACCAGGCCATTGTAGCCGTTGCATCCGGCAAAGCCAAGTATTGCAAGAATTACAATTAGTACTATTACACCTACTTTCATATTAATAATTTTAAGGTTAAGATTATAAAATTAATGATTTATATATCAATAAAAAGGATTTTATTAAAGAAATAAAATACAGAACAAGACCTACCGGCCCAGCTAATCACTGGCATTTTCTTTTGTAAGTATCCAATTAAATAATGGCGACAGAAAAGTTATGGATTTTTGAAAAAAACCTGCAAAAATGCAGGATTTGATAACTAAGTAAGCAGAAAAAAGCTGATGCGTTCCCTTTCTTTTTATTCTTTAAAATAAATTGCGCCTGTTATCAACCATTTATAGCAGCAATTCCCGGCAATATTTTTCCTTCAAAATATTCCAGCAAAGCTCCTCCACCTGTGCTAACATAGCTTACTTTATCGGCAAGGTTAAATTTATTTACAGCAGCTACGCTATCCCCGCCGCCTACCAGGCTAAAAGCCCCGTTAGCAGTACTTTCTGCAACGGCTAATGCAATAGATTTTGTACCATTTTGAAATTTTTCCATTTCAAATACTCCCATGGGGCCGTTCCATAAAATGGTTTTCGATTTTGTTATAATTTCCGAAAATATACCAATGGCTTTTCCGCCAATGTCCAAACCCATCCAGCCATCAGGTACCTGGTCGCTGGGGCAATCTTTTGTATTTGCATCAGCAGCAAATTTATCAGCTATTATAGATGTTTCCGGTAAATGAATGCTGACATTTTTTTGTTTGGCTTTTTCTAATATTTCTAAAGCCGTTTGCAAACGGTCATCTTCGCAAAGAGAGTTTCCGATTTTTCCGCCGGTAGCTTTTACAAAGGTATAAGCCATACCACCACCAATGATAATATCGGTAGCTCTTTCCAGCAAATTTTCTATTATCAGTATTTTATCAGACACTTTAGCGCCACCAATGATGGCACAAAATGGTTGTTGAGATTGATGCAGCACTTTTTCGGCGCTTTTAACTTCGGCTTCCATAAGCAGGCCAAACATTTTTTTATCTGCAGGAAAAAAATCTGCAATAATGGCTGTAGAAGCATGTGCCCGATGGGCGGTACCAAAAGCGTCATTAACATATACATCTCCCAGCCTGCTTAGTTTTTCGGCAAAAGATTTATCGCCCTTTTCTTCTTCTTTGTAAAAGCGGAGATTTTCTAACAACAGCACTTCACCGGGCTTTAGCATACTTGCAGTAAGCGTTGCCTGGCCGCCGATACAATCATTTGCAAAAAATACTTTTGTAGCGCCGCCTAATAATTCATGCAGGTGATTGACTAAATGTTTTAAAGAATATTTATCGTCGGGCCCATTTTTGGGGCGCCCCAGATGGCTCATCAGTATAGCGCTACCGCCATCATTCAATATTTTTTTTATGGTAGGGATGGTTGCCTTTATTCTTGTATCGTCTGTGATGTTGAATGTATCATCTAATGGAACATTAAAATCTACCCGTACCAGGGCTTTGTGGCCCGAAAAGTTAAAAGAAGAAAAGTCTGCCATAAAATATTTATTAAAATAAATGAAACAGGATAAAAAATTAATCTAAAGAAAAACCGCAAAAACATCGGGCGGCAAAAGAAACTTACTAATCTGCCTTACCCGTGATTTTTGCGGTTAGCTATAAAAATTAATTAAGAGATAAGTTTAGCAAAATGATGCACTGTACGCACCAATTGGCTTACATAGCTCATTTCATTATCATACCAGCTCACGGTTTTTACTATTTGTTTATCGCCCAGTTTTTGTACTTTGGTTTGAGTAGCATCAAATAAAGAGCCATAGTTAATACCGATAATATCACTGCTCACAATTTCGTCTTCATTATAGCCAAAGCTTTCATTGGAAGCTGCTTTCATAGCGGCATTTACCTCATCTGCGGTTACTTCTTTTTCTAAGATAGAGTAAAGCTCTGTAACGGAGCCGGTAATAACCGGTACACGCTGAGCGCCACCATCTAATTTGCCTTTTAGCTCTGGCAATACCAGGCCAATGGCTTTTGCAGCGCCGGTGCTGTTTGGAACAATATTGGCAGCAGCGGCTCTTGCCCTTCTTAAATCGCCTTTAGGATGTGGGGCATCTAAAGTATTTTGATCATTTGTATAAGCATGAATGGTACTCATGATGCCGGTAACGATGCCAAAAGTATCGTTGAGCACTTTTGCCATGGGAGCAAGGCAATTGGTAGTACAGCTTGCACAGCTAATAATTGTTTCGCTACCATCAAGAATACTATGGTTTACATTAAATACAACTGTTTTTAAATCGCCTGTGGCAGGTGCTGAGATTACTACTCTTTTAGCGCCAGCTTTAAGGTGTGCGGCAGCTTTGTCTTTATCTGCAAAAAAGCCGGTGCTTTCAATTACTACATCCACATCATCTGCACCCCAAGGTATTTGTGAAGGGTCTTTTTGAGCATGAATTTTAACTTCGTGACCATTTACCAATATTGAATTTTCGGTATGAGTTACTTTTTGTTCAAAACGGCCCTGAGCGCTATCATATTTTAATAAATGTGCTAAAACTTTGGGGCTGGTAAGGTCGTTGATTGCCACTACATCAATGCCATCCATATCGTGTATTTGACGAAAAACCAGGCGGCCAATTCGGCCAAAACCGTTTATTGCTACTTTAACTGTACTCATAACTAACTAATTTAAAATGTAAATGTTTTTGCGATGCAAAATTACGCTATGTTGGCTTAAAAAAATAGTATTATTTTAAAGTTATTGGTAAGCTCAGGATTTATTTTTTAAAAAGTTTTTGGCTACAAGGTTTCATCATATTATCTTTGCCGTCCTTTAACAGGAAATGCCGCGTTGGTCAAGAGGTTAAGACGCCTCCCTTTCACGGAGGAATCACGGGTTCGAGTCCCGTACGTGGTACAAAAAAGCCTTTCAGAAATGAAAGGTTTTTTTATTTTATAATTTGATTTGAGAGTAACTGCTTACACAATAAAGTGCCAACCAGGGCTAAGGAAGCGTATATGCCACAGTAAACTTTTATGGCAAATCGGTTTCACATTTTTTAAACTTTATAAAACAACAAGACATATAAGCTGCTCTTGTTGCCAATACTTTACAAGCTTTTCATTACAGGGCGATAATTTTTACAAACAATAAGGAAACAGCGTATTTATTTTTTGAAAAATTAGCAATAGCATTTACCTAAATGTTTCCTATCTTTCTTTTGTAGTATTTACTTTAGCAAAATTTTTAATTTGCTGAATAGAGATTTACTATACAAGTGTGCGACGCCAATGAAGATGAATAGAGATTGAATGCCGGGCTACAAAAAAAAATAATTATTTATATGAATCAATACATTTTAGCGCTTGACCAGGGTACCACTAGCAGCAGGGCCATTGTTTTTGATAAAAAAGGCTCAATTATTTCAGTTGCACAGAAAGAGTTTAAACAATATTTTCCTCAGCCCGGCTGGGTAGAGCATGATGCCAATGAAATATGGAGCAGCCAGTTTAGTGTGGCTATTGAAGCTATTACAAAAGCCGGTCTTTCTGTAGAAAATATTGCTGCCATTGGAATTACCAATCAGCGTGAAACAACGGTAGTGTGGGAGCGCAGCACCGGCAAGCCTGTGTATAATGCCATTGTGTGGCAAGACAGGAGAACGGCGGCTTTTTGCGAAGAGTTAAAAGCAAAGGGCCATGATAAAATGATTCAACAAAAAACGGGGCTGATAGTGGATGCCTATTTTTCGGGCACAAAAGTAAAATGGATATTGGATAATGTGCCGGGAGCCAGGCAAAAAGCAATGAACGGTGAGCTGGCATTTGGCACCATTGACAGTTGGCTGCTATGGAACCTTACCAAGGGGCAGGTACATGCTACAGATGTAAGCAATGCCAGCCGAACTATGCTCTGCAATATTCATACACAGCAATGGGATGGCGAGCTGGAAAAAATATTAGATGTGCCGGGAAATATGCTGCCGCAAATACGCAGCAGCAGCGAAGTGTATGGCCATACACAAAATATAATGAATGCGGTAAATGTTCCGATTGCAGGTATTGCCGGCGATCAGCAGGCTGCACTTTTTGGGCAAATGTGTACGCAGCCCGGGATGGTAAAAAACACGTATGGTACGGGTTGTTTCATGCTCATGAATACGGGGGAATTTCCTGTTTTTTCGAACAATAATTTATTGACTACGATTGCATGGAAAATAAATGGTGTTACTAAATATGCTTTGGAAGGAAGTGTATTTATTGCCGGAGCAGTAGTACAATGGCTGAGGGATGGATTGGGAATTATAAAATCATCAGCAGCAGTAGAGCCATTAGCGCTGAGTGTAAAAGACAATGATGGTGTGTATGTAGTACCTGCATTTACGGGCCTGGGTGCACCATATTGGAACCCCGATGCAAGAGGCAGCATATTTGGATTAACAAGAGGTACCCGGGATGGCCATATTGCCAGGGCGGCATTAGAAAGTATTGCATACCAAACCATGGATGTATTGAAAGCAATGGAAGCCGACTCAGGCATTTTGATAAAAGAACTAAGAGTAGATGGCGGAGCTACTGCTAATGATTTGCTGATGCAGTTTCAGGCAGATATTTTACATACAAAAGTATTGCGCCCAACCGTTACCGAAACCACGGCTTTAGGAGCTGCATATCTTGCCGGGCTTGCGGTAGGCTATTGGAAAAACGAGCAGGATATACAACAGCAATGGCAATTGAATAAACAATTTGAACCAAAGATAGATGAGGCTACAAAAGAGAAACTTGTGGAGGGATGGAAAAAAGCTGTACAGGCTGCCATTGCCTGGGCTAAATAAAATTTACTCAAAAAATTTTAGAACCATAGTACATGAAGAGATCTGATATGTTGCAGCATTTGGATGATGCCGGCGATTGGGATATTATTATTATTGGTGGTGGGGCCACTGGCCTGGGGGCTGCTGTGGATGCTGCTTCACGAGGATTTAAAACTTTACTTGCAGAGCAGGAAGATTTTGCAAAAGGCACATCGAGCCGCTCTACCAAACTAGTGCATGGCGGGGTAAGATATTTGGCACAGGGAAATATAAAATTGGTAATGGAGGCTTTAAGAGAAAGAGGGCTTCTCTTAAAAAACGCACCGCATATTTCTTTTTCTTCTTCTTTTATTATACCGGCTTATAAGTGGTGGGAGAAAATGTATTATGGTATTGGATTGAAAATATATGATATTATGGCTGGCAAGTTAAGTTTGGGAAGCACAAAAATTATTTCACGCAAAACGGCTTTGGAACTTTTACCCACAGTAGAAAAAAATAAATTAAAAGGTGGTATCATTTATAAAGACGGGCAGTTTGATGACACAAGGCTCGCCATAAACCTTGCACAAACGGCAGCAGAACATGGAGCCATTGTGTTAAACTATTGCAGGGTAACCAATATAATAAAGGAAAAGAATAAAACAGCGGGCGTAATGGTTACTGATCTTGTACATCAAAAAGAATATTCTTTAAAAGCTAAAGTGGTGATAAATGCAACCGGAGTATTTACCAATAGCATTTTAAAAATGGATCATGCCCAAAAAGCAGACCTGGTAACCCCTTCGCAGGGAGTGCATTTGGTATTGGATAAAAAATTTTTTCCCGGAAAAGATGCATTGATGATACCGAAAACAACAGACGGCAGGGTGCTCTTTGCTGTACCCTGGCATGGAAAAGTGGTAATAGGCACCACTGATACCCCTTTGCAAAAAATAGATATAGAACCAACAGCTACCAATGAAGAAGTAGAATTTATTTTACAAAATATAAACAGCTATTTAAACAGCAACATTGTACGAAGTGATGTAAAAAGTGTATTTGCCGGTCTGCGCCCATTGGTGAAAATTAAGACTGCAAAAAAAACTGCATTAATGCCAAGGGATCATACCATACTGGTGAGTGAAAGTGGGCTGGTAACTATTACCGGTGGCAAGTGGACAACCTACCGAAGAATGGCCAAAGATGTAGTGGACAAAGCCATAGTACAGGGTAAATTAGCCGATAAAAAATGTATTACAGAACATTTAAAAATTCATGGTTATACTATTGAAAAAAGCAATGAAAATATATTTGAATATTACGGTGCAGATGCAGAAGAAATAAAAAAAATATGCAAAGAGGATAAGAGCTTATCAGCATTAATACATCCTGCATTGCCTTATTGTAAAGCATCGGTAATACTTGCAGTAAGAAATGAAATGGCCACTACAATAGAAGATGTACTGGCCAGGCGTACAAGGGCGTTGTTTTTAGATGCCCGTGCTGCTATTGAAAGCGCCTCTGAAGTAGCAGTATTGATGGCAAAAGAAATGAATAAAAATGATGAATGGGTACAGCAGCAAGTAGATAGATTTACTACATTAGCAAAAGGATATTTACTCTAAACTAACAAACATAGCATTATGACTCCATTTATTGCAGAATTGATTGGTACCTGCTTATTAATTTTATTGGGAAATGGCGTAGTAGCCAATGTACTACTTCATCAAACAAAGGGCAACAATAGCGGATGGATAGTGATTACATTTGGATGGGCTATTGGCGTATTTGTGGGCGTATATGCGTCAGCGTCAGTAAGCGGGGCACACTTAAACCCTGCCATTACTATAGCATTAGCTGTACAATCAAACGACTGGAGCCAGGTACCTGTGTACCTTGCAGCGCAAATGCTTGGCGCTATGCTTGGGTCATTTTTAGTATGGCTGCAATACCGGCAGCATTATGATGAAACCACAGATGCCAACCTGCAATTAGCCACTTTTTGTACGGCGCCTGCCATTAGAAATAATTTTTATAACCTGGTAAGCGAAATAATAGGAACCTTTGCTTTAATGCTTGGCGTATTGTTTATAGCAAAGCCAAATGAAACCTTAGGCGCTTTAGATGCATTGCCGGTAGCCTTATTAATATTAGGCATTGGCCTTTCGCTGGGAGGCACTACGGGATATGCCATAAACCCCGCCAGAGACCTGGGCCCCAGAATAATGCATGCCTTATTACCCATCAAGGGAAAACGGGATAGCGATTGGGCCTATAGCTGGATACCGGTAGTGGGGCCAATAGTTGGTGCAGTACTTGCAGTATTGTTATTTAAATCAATTCAATAATTATTTTAAATATGTTTTTATTATGACAGTAGAATGGAAAGGTGTAATGCCTGCGCTCACCAGCAAGTTTACAAAAGATGACAGTTTAGATTTGCCTCTATTCAAAAAAAACCTGGATGCCCAATTAGAGGCCGGTGTACATGGCATTATTTTAGGGGGCACTTTAGGCGAAGCAAGCGTATTATCAAATACAGAGAAAGAACAATTGGTAAAGTTTGCCATTGAAAATGTAGCAGGCAAAGTACCGGTAATATTAAACATAGCCGAAGGGAGTACAAAAGAAGCCATACAACAGGCTGCACATGCAAAAAACTGGGGCGCTCAGGGCTTAATGTTATTGCCACCAATGCGATACAAACCCGACCACAGAGAGGCAGTAAGTTTTTTTAAAGCTATTGCCGGCAGCACAGATTTACCCATTATGATTTACAATAACCCGGTAGATTATAAGACGGAAGTAACATTAGATATGTTTGCAGAGCTGATAGAATGTAATAATATACAAGCCGTAAAAGAAAGTACAAGAGATGTAACCAATGTAACGAGGATGGTTAATCGCTTTGGCGACCGGTTAAAAATATTATGTGGGGTAGATACCCTGGCTTTTGAGGAGCTATGCCTTGGCGCTACGGGATGGGTGGCAGGTTTGGTTTGTGCATTTCCAAAAGAAACTGTGGCTATTTATGAACTGGTAAAGCAGGGCAAACTAGAGGAGGCTTTAAAAATATATAGATGGTTTATGCCCTTGTTAGAATTAGACATTCATCCCAAACTTGTACAATATATAAAACTGGCCGAAACCCGTGCTGGAATTGGCTCTGAGTATGTACGAAGCCCAAGGCTGATACTGGAAGGAGAGGAAAGAAAAAATATTTTGAAAATAATTGATGACGGGATTGCTGCAAGGCCGGTGTTGAAAAAATAAGTAAGAAGGAGTTTTGATTCGCTAAGATAAATGCTCCATAAAGATTAAATGCACAAGAGTGCGACGCCCATGCAGTTGATAAAAGAGATACTGCCCGGCTCATAAAAAAAATCACAAAAGATGTTTACAGATTTTACCACAGAGCAAATAGACGAAGTACTACATGAAGCCTGGGAAGCATTTCAGGTGTATCGAAAATTATCTTTAGCACAGCGGGCAAATTTTTTAAGAAGCATAGCTGTGGAGTTAGAAAATTGCGGCGATGCATTGATACAAACGGCGATGCAGGAAACCAATTTGCCGGAGGCAAGAATAAGAGGCGAAAAAGCAAGAACCATTTTTCAATTGAACAACTACGCATCATTTTGCGAAGGCGGCCAATGGTTGGATGCAAGAATAGATACTGCCGATGCCAATAAAACTCCTGCAAAGCCAGACATAAGAAAAATGTTGGTGCCACTTGGGCCGGTGCTGGTATTTGGTGCAAGTAATTTTCCGTTGGCATACTCTACAGCCGGGGGCGATACAGCCTGCGCCTTTGCAGCAGGGTGCCCGGTGATAGTAAAGGCCCATCCGGCACATGCCAACACGAGTGAGATAGTAGCCAATGCCATCAAGAAAGCCGCTGCAAATTGTTATTTACCCAAAGGTATTTTTGCTCATGTACATGGCGCATCATGGGCTGTGGGCGAGGCTTTGGTAAAGCACGAGCATACAAAAGCAGTTGGCTTTACAGGCTCGCTGGCAGGGGGCAAACAATTATTTGATTGGGGAAATCAACGCAAGGAGCCGATACCCGTATTTGCAGAAATGGGCAGTGTAAACCCGGTATTTTTACTGCCGGAAAAAATGAAAACTTCGTCAGAAGAAATTGCTAAACTTTATGCAGCCTCCATCAGCTTAGGCGTAGGGCAATTTTGCACCAACCCGGGCATTATTATTGGCATTGATAATGATGATTTAAAAAAATTTACCAACACACTTGCAGCAGAAATAAAAAAGATTGCTCCGGCGCCGATGCTGAATGCAGGCATTTACAAAAATTATGTAGAAAAAAGAGGAATAGCTTTAGCACAATCTGAAGTAACCCAAATTGAAGTTTCGGAAAAAAAAGCAGGACTTAATGAAGGCACTGCAACCATTGCCAGCACTACTGCTACAGAATATCTCACCAATGCAATTATACAGCAGGAAGTATTTGGCCCCTACTCTATCATTATTAAATGTGCTGATATAAATGAAATGATTGCTGTAGCCAAAAAAACAGAAGGGCAGCTTACCTGTACCCTAATGGCCACAGAAAATGATATTCTTCAAAATGAAAAATTAATAAATATTGTAGAAAATATTTGTGGCAGATTTATTTTGAACAGCGTGCCTACGGGTGTAGAAGTGTGCCTTGCAATGCAGCATGGTGGCCCTTTTCCGGCTACTACCGACAGCCGATTTACATCGGTAGGAGCTGATGGCATTAAAAGATTTGCAAGACCTATTGCTTACCAAAACTGGCCGAATGCCCTGCTTCCGGACGAATTGAAAAACGAAAACCCCTTAGCAATATGGCGAACGATTAATGGGGAACTATGCAAGTAAGCAATTACCATTAAAATAAAAAATCTGCTCGTACGGCAGATTTTTTTTATTTTTCACTACTCATTTTATTCAACATATTTTTTATGAAAAGACTCATTAGCTTCCTTGTAATTTTTTCATTATTTACCCACAGCTCTTTTGCTCAGCATAAAAATGTAGTAGTAGCGCCAGCCATACAAAAAGCGTTGGACGAAATTAGAGACTTCCAAAAAAGTGAGTGGAAGAAAGATAGCGCCGCCAACCATCCTCTGGGCTCCAATACGGAAGAGCATTTTTTAAACCGATATCAATTTTATTCGGGTATTCAATCTGAATTAAATAGTATTGATAAAAATACACTGTCATTTGATGACAAGATAAACCTAGAGTTATTGAAATATGATATTGAAGATGACATCTCATCTTACAAATACAAATCGTACTTAAACCCTATACTTTCTGATGAAGGTTTTCATACAAGCCTTGCCTACATGGGTTCCAGCGTGTTTTCATCCAAAGAAGAAGCAGAAAATTACATCAACAGGTTAAAAGACATTCCACGATATGTAGATGAAAACCTGGCGCTGATGCGTAAAGGCCTTGCAGCAGGAATAGACCAGCCAAGGGCCATACTTGATGGGTATCAAAATACCTATGAGCAACATATAGTAGCTGACCCGGTACAAAGTATTTTTTACAAACCGTTTTTAAAAAAGAGTTTTGTCATTAGCGATGAAGACTGGCAAAAAATAACTACAGAAGCCAAAGCGGCGGTACAGCAATATGCCATTGCATCTTTCAAAAAAATAAAAACATTTTTTGATAAAGAATATTTACCCAACACAAGAAAAACAATTGGGGTATCTAATTTTCCGGATGGCCTTGCATATTATCAGGACAGGGTGCACCACTACACTACTACTGATATGTCTTATGAAGAAGTATATCAGTTAGGCTTATCCGAAGTGGCACGTATTAAAAAAGAAATGGAAGCAGTATTGAAAGAGTTGAATTATAAGGGTACCATGCAACAGTTTATACAATATTTGCGTACAGACCCCAAATTTTATGTAACAAGCCCTGAGCAATTATTAAAAGAAGCCTCTTATATCTGCAAAAAGTCAGATGGGATGTTGTCATCATTTTTTGGCAAGCTGCCAAGGGAACCCTATGGCGTAGAGCCTGTGCCTGCTTACCTTGCGCCTACCTATACTGCCGGCAGGTATTCGGGAGCGCCCATACATAGCAAGCGTGCTGCACATTATTGGGTAAATACCTACGATCTTAAAAGCCGCCCTTTATACAATCTCGAAGCGCTAAGCCTGCACGAGTCTGTACCGGGGCATCATCTTCAAATATCCCTTGCACAAGAGCTTGACAACCTGCCATCATTTAGGCGGAACCTTTATGTAAATGCATTTGGTGAGGGCTGGGGATTGTACGCAGAATATTTAGGTACAGAGATGGGATTTTATAAAGACCCTTATTCGCATTTTGGAAGGCTTACTTACGAAATGTGGCGTGCCTGCCGCCTTGTGTTGGATGTAGCCTTGCATACAAAAGGCTGGACAAGGGAGCAGGCTGTAAAATATTTATCAGAAAATACAGCCCTTTCTTTACATGAAGTAAATACAGAAGTAAACAGGTATATCTCATGGCCGGGGCAGGCGCTTGCTTATAAAGTGGGCGAATTAAAAATTAAAGAATTAAGAAAAAAAGCAGAAACTGCGCTTGGAACAAAATTCGATATCAGGGAGTTTCATGACACGGTTTTATCGCAGGGCAGTGTTACTTTAAATGTATTGGAAATGATGGTAGATAAATATATTGCGGATAAATTAAAATAAGTTATGCCAAAGCTGTAGAAGTTTTTGTGTCTAAAAAATCATGATACACAAGCCATCCGGCAAAAGCTGTGGAGATAATAAAATAGGCTTCTATACTGTATTTTATAGAATAAGAAAATTTATCAGTACCAAACCAGTCGCCCAGGTACCATATAGCTGCAAATCCAAAAATATTTTTTGCCAGCTCCCAGCCAAATGCGGTTTTGTTTTTATCCATCATATCGGTAGTTGCATATATACTTAAAAAAATAAATGCGCCGTAAATAAAAATGCCGGGGCTTCCAATAGAAGCAATGTTTCCAAATAAGTAACTTACAAAAACCAGCAAAGCAAATACCTGAAGCCCAGCCCAGGCATACATTGCCGAAGAATACGATTTGTCATATTTTTCAAAATGGTAAGGGTCTTCTATTTTATACACCGGAATTTTTTCAATCACATCATCCGGCCGCCAGCCCGTAGGTGCATAAAAAACTTTTATTTTATTTTTCCAGCTATTGGTGTACCATGCATCTCTTATCATAAGCCACATGTGCTGAAAATTTATTTTGATGGGGTTCCAGGTTTGTACCGGCCTGGTAATGCCATATACCGGTGGCACTTCTTTTAGCTCTTCCTGAAAAGTGCCGAATATTTTATCCCAAATGATGAGAATTTGCCCATAGTTTTTATCAATATATTCTTTGTTTAAAGCATGATGCACCCGGTGATGAGAGGGTGTTACAATAATTTTTTCTAAAAAACCCATTTTATTGATGTGCTGTGTATGATACCAAAACTGGGCAAACAAATGCAAGGGAGCTACAAAAGCAATTACCTGCGAGGGCACGCCCAGCAAGGCTGCCGGAAACAATAATATTGCAAACAATCTTACAAATACCGATATACTTTGCCTTAGTGCACATGCCAGGTTAAAATCTTCGCTACTATGATGAATGATATGACTGTTCCAAAAAAAATTGACTTTATGATCTATTGCATGTACTACATACCCCGAAAAATCTAACGCAATAAAAGTAACAAGGTACACAAGCCATGATGCCTTAAGATGTGTAATGGCAATATGCTGTACCAGCCATTCGTAGCTCAATACGGCAATGCTAAGGCCCAGTACATCTTTGGTTACATTTGTTACTCCGCTGCTTAGGCTGCTAATCATATCCATGGTACGTACTGTAGCTTTTCCTTTATACCAGCCATACCATTTTTCAAACAACACCAGTAATAAAAATACCGGCATTGCAATCAATAATATTTTACCGTAAGCTTCCATAAAAAATAATTTAATAAAATAAAATGCTATTTACCAAAAACGATAAGTGTAGCATAACTGTAAATGTAGCTGCAAACATTTTAAAAAAGTAAGTGTTACATTTACAAAAACATTGGGTTATATTTTCAGCAGGTTTACAGAGAATAAAAATTGTGTGCCATTCATTTAGCCAATCGTCAATTAATTAGCTCAAATTTAATTTAAATTTTCAACTTTGCATATCCTGTTAACCTCAAAATATTAATTAAAATTTGAATACATTTACCTGCATTGATGCTCATACTTGTGGCAATCCGGTAAGGCTCATTAAAAGTGGAGGGCCGGTATTGCAAGGCAACAACATGAGCGAAAAGCGCCAGCATTTTTTAAAAGAATATGATTGGATACGCACCGGGCTTATGTTTGAGCCCCGTGGCCACGATATGATGAGTGGCAGTATTTTATATCCTCCGCATGATCCGCAAAATGATGTAGCCGTATTATTTATTGAAACCAGCGGCTGTCTTCCCATGTGTGGGCATGGCACCATTGGCACCATTACCATAGCAATAGAAGAAGGATTGATACAGCCAAAAACACCCGGCATAGTACGAATGGAAGCGCCTGCAGGGCTAGTATTGATAGAATATAAGCAGGCGGGCAACAAAGTAAGCAGCGTAAAACTCACCAATGTTATTTCATACCTTGCTGCTGCTGATCTTACCATAGCATCGCCACAGTTAGGAGAGTTGGTAATAGATGTAGCTTATGGTGGAAATTTTTATGCCATCATTGATGAACAAAAAAATTTTAAAGGCATTCAACACTATACTGCCGGCCAATTAATAGAATTTTCAGGCATATTACGGCAACGCATAAACGAAAAATATTCTTTTGTACATCCTCAAAATGAAACCATTGCTGGTTGTAGCCATATTTTGTGGACGGGAGCAGTAATAGACAAAACCTCTACTGCCCGCAATGCCGTATTCTATGGCGATAAAGCCATAGACAGAAGCCCCTGTGGCACCGGCACCAGCGCAAGAATGGCCCAATGGTATGCAAAAGGAAAATTAAAAAAAGGAGAATTATTTATACATGAAAGTATTATTGGAAGTAAATTTACAGGCAGCATTGAAGAAGAAACAATGATGGAAAATATACCCGCTATACGCCCGGGTATAGAGGGCTGGGCTAAAATATACGGGCAAAATATTATTACCATTGATAGAGATGATGACCCGTATGCATTCGGTTTTCAGGTGGTATAAAAAAATTTGAATTATAAATGATTAAAAAATAAAATGAAAGTAACCATTGCAGGAGGAGGAGTAATTGGATTGTGCAGCGCATATTATTTGCAACAACAAGGACATGAAATTACCGTAATAGAAAGAGGAAATATTACCGATGGATGCTCCTTTGGTAATATGGGCTATTTAAGCCCCAGCCATTTTGTACCATTGGCATCTCCGGGTATTATTGCAGAAGGTGTTAAACACATGCTAAGCAGTAGCAGCCCTTTTTACATCAAGCCAAGGCTCAATCTCGACTTACTCAAATGGGGTTATCATTTTTTTAAAAGCAGTAATACGGCAACTGTAAAAAAACATGCTCCGCATCTCCGCAATATTTTGATGCTAAGCCGCCACCTGATGGATGATATTAGAAAAGATATAGGCGATGTATTTGAAATGGAAGACAAAGGTTGTTTTATGATGTGTAAAAAACAATCAACCCTGGAGCATGAATTTCATTTGGCAGATGATGCGGAAAAACTTGGCCTCACCGTAGAAAGGCTCAATAGCGCCGCCGTACAAGCGCTGGAGCCTGACGTAGAGCTTAATGTAGCAGGCGCAGTACTCTTTAAAGATGATGCTCATTTTAATCCCGGCCTCTTTATGATTGCTTTAAAAAATCACCTGGAGCACAAAGGGGTTAATTTTCAACTATACACCACCGTTAGTGGATTTGAAAAAAACGGCAATAACGTTACAGCCATACTTACAGATAAAGGAAAATTTAATTGCAATCAATTGGTAATAGCTACCGGTAGCTGGCTGCCTGAAGTGTGCAAAATGCTGGGCATAAAATTATTACTTCAGCCCGGCAAAGGCTATAGCTATACTTATCATTTTATCGAAAAAAATATAAAATACCCTGCCATATTGGTAGATGGCAGATGCGCTATAACGCCCTGGGGGCATAAGCTTCGTATTGGAGGCACTATGGAGCTGAGCGGTATCAATAATAAAGTATTAGTAAAAAGAATGGAGGGCATTTACCAATCGGCCAAAGATTTTTATCCCGGGTTAAAAATAAATTTTCCGCCGGTAGAAAATATTTGGAATGGATTACGCCCCGTATCTCCTGATGGATTACCCTATATTGGCAAAACTTCAAAATATGAAAATGTAATACTGGCAGGCGGCCATGCCATGCTCGGTATTTCGCAAGGTGCAGCCACCGGCTTACTGGTATCACAATTAGCCGAAAATAAAAAAACCGAAATTGATATTTCGGCATTTACTGTAGAAAGATTTTAAAGTGAAAGTGTTTTCTTTCCACTAACCAGTGCAGGTTTACTTTCAGCATTTTTTCTACGTAAAAAAATAGTGACTGCTATTGCAAACTTCTCACACTGTATTTTCACTCTTTACGCATCAAAACCCATTACTTCACTGCTTTGCATTAAAAAACTATTCAGCTCATCAAATTTTAATTGATTAGCCGTTATTTTATAAAATACAATAACCCTACCACCCATTTTCATTTCTTTATTTTTGATAAATTCTATTTTCAATAAAGAAAATTTTTCTTCAAGTAGTGTATTGCTATATTCATTTTTTAAATACACAATCTTATACAATCGCGACTGCCTTAGTTTATCAAAAGATGTTTCGAGCCTCGTTAATAATAGCAATATGATTAAAATGATAATGGTAACAAATGCTGCTAAGTAAAAAGCGCCATATCCCACAGCCATACCAATGGCGGCGGCTACCCATATTGTAGCAGCAGTAGTAATGCCGCCCACCTTCATCCCTGCTTTAAATATTACCCCTGCGCCAATAAATCCAATGCCAGTAACAATATTGGCAGCTATTCGGTCAGGGGTAGTAGTACTTATTCTATAAGACACTATGGTAAACAAAGTAGCTCCAATGGTAATCATTATCAGTGTACGAAAACCGGCTGATTTATTATGATACTCCCTCTCTAAGCCAAGCAATGCCCCCAATAAAAAAGCAACGAGAATTTTTATAATTTCGGAATAAGAAATATCTAAAAAATCCATTGTAAAATATTTATTACAGCAATTTTTTTAAAAATATATTTTAGCAATTATCCCAATCCTATTTCAGTATGCCTTGCAGGTATTTCCACATCGGTAAATCCTTTTTTAATTAGCATGTCTCTAAAATCCTGCTGCACATTATACTCGCCATGTACTAAAAATAATTTTTTCACCTGCCGGGGATCCTGGCATCCCAGGTATTGCAATAAATCATTGTAATCGCCATGAGCGCTCATGCTTCGCAGTTCGCCTATTTCGGCATTTACTTCATGTACCTGGCCAAATATTCCAACTTCCTTAGGATGAAGCTTAAGCCTGCCTCCTAAAGAGTTGGGCTCACAGTAGCCGGTAAGCACTATACTGTTTCGGCTGTTTTCTATATTATTACTTATATGATGCTTTACACGCCCGGCCTCCGCCATACCGCTTGCAGATATTATTACACAGGGGCCTTTATAATAATTCAGCATTTTACTTTCGTCAACTGTTTTTATAAATTTCAATCCCTTAAAACTAAAAGGATCGTTGTCTTTTTTAATAATTTCCTGTATGCGGCTATTAAAATATTGCGGATAACTTTTTACAATTTCAGTAGCTTTTAAACTTAAAGGACTATCCACAAAATATTCCACTGGCGGAAGCCTGTTTTCCAACTCTAATTGATTTAAAGTGTACAACAATTCCTGCGTACGCCCTACACTAAATGCCGGTAAAATTAATTTACCTTTTTTCTCCATACAGGTATGGTTTATCCACTGCCAAAGTGCATCAGGTGTTGTATTTTCTTCATCATGCAGGCTATTGCCGTAGGTAGATTCTATGATGATATAATCTGCCTGCGAAAATGTAGATGGAGAGCGTAAAATAATATCCCTGTATCTTCCTACATCGCCGCTAAAGGTAATACGGGTTTGCTTTCCATTATCCGTAATACGCAAATGCACACAAGTGCTTCCAATAATGTGGCCTGCATCGCTGTAGCAAAACTCAAGGCCCGGCTCTATGGTATTCCATTGCTCATAATCTGCCAGCACAAAATTATCTACTGCTTTCAATGCATCTTCTGTAGTGTACAAAGGCTCCAGATAAGGTTGCCCCTGCAATGCCCTTCGCTTATTTTCAAACTTTACATCATTTTCCTGTATGCCTGCAGAGTCTTCCATTAGCACTGCAGCAAGGTCTTTAGTAGCAGGCGTTGCATAAATTTTTCCTTTGTACCCTTCTTTTACCAGCTTAGGAATCAGGCCGCAGTGGTCAATGTGTGCGTGAGATAAAATCATGTAATCAATTTCTGAAGGCTCAAATCCAAAGTCATTGTTGAGCGGCATGGTTTGATCGCCCAGCCCCTGATACATGCCACAATCGAGTAATAATTTTTTGCCATTGCTTAGGGTTACTAGGTGCTTAGAGCCGGTTACCGTACGGGCCGCTCCATGAAATGCAATTTTCATAATAAAATTTTTAGTTCTAAAAAAATAAGAAGCCAAACTGCATCTATCCATAAGCGTTAGTCCCGCTATTCACTCCAAGTCCGGCGCCAGGCCCGGCACTAATCCTCACCGGGCTTTCCGTTTCTATCGGGGCTAAAGTATCAACGACATACTTGCAATCGGCATTTATATTTGTAAGTTACTAAGTTACCGGGTATTATTTGTTTTATAAAAATAAATAAGCATTCACCTTTCCATAGCGCCGGGCCTTATCACAGCTTACCATCAGGCAGTAGATTTACAGGCAACCTGCATCCCGTAGCAGGCAAGTACCCGGTAGCAAAGTTCTATATCTACCCATTGTATCGCCTCATCTATTTTTGAGCAGTGTTTATCTATTCCCTATCAAAATAGTTTTAAAATTTTAATAGGTTTACAAAGGTTTTTAAAGGTTATAAAATCTAAAATCAGGGCAGTATTTCTATCATAGTCCTCATTTTTTAAAATAATTATTAAGGGGGTTCATTTTTAAATACACGGCCTCTGTATATCTGTTACAGGATTTACAGGGGTTTTCTTTCTTCAGGCATTTGTAAATTTTCTTCTTTCATCAATTAACTAAGTGTGTTATCTTTGCGCCACATTTATTTTTAATATCTATTTCATTATGGCAGTTTTAGTCAATAAAAATTCTAAAATAATTGTACAGGGTTTTACCGGTACAGAAGGTACATTTCATGCTACGCAAATGCTTGAATATGGCACACAGGTAGTGGGCGGAGTTACACCCGGTAAGGGAGGCACAACTCATCTTGATAAACCTGTTTTTAATACAGTAGATGATGCCGTAAAATCTACCGGGGCAAATGTGAGTATCATATTTGTACCACCAGCATTTGCTGCTGATGCAATAATGGAAGCTGCAGAGGCAGGCATTGCATTGGTAGTTTGCATTACAGAAGGCATACCGGTACAGGATATGGTAAAAGTAAAAAATTATTTAAAAGGTACTGATACCAGGCTAATAGGGCCAAACTGCCCCGGGGTAATTACTGCCGAAGAGTGTAAAGTTGGTATCATGCCGGGCTTTATCTTTAAAAAAGGACGCATAGGTATAGTATCAAAATCGGGCACCCTTACTTACGAAGCTGCCGACCAGGTGGCCAAGGCCGGGTTGGGCATTTCTACTGCCATCGGCATTGGAGGCGACCCAATAATTGGTACTACTACTAAGCAGGCTGTAGAATTATTTATGAATGATGCTGATACAGATGCCATCGTAATGATTGGTGAAATAGGCGGTGGTATGGAGGCTGAAGCAGCAGAATATATTAAAAGCACTCAAAACAAAAAACCGGTAGTTGGTTTTATTGCCGGTCAAACAGCCCCTCCGGGCAGGCGCATGGGCCATGCAGGCGCCATTGTAGGCGGAGCAGATGATACGGCTGCTGCCAAAATGAAAATAATGGCTGCTTGCGGCATTCATGTAGTAGCAAGCCCAGCAGACATTGGTAAAACCATTGCAGAAGTAATGAAAAAATAATTTGTGTAATTTATTATACAGCATTGCCCTGCCTTTTATACGGCAGGGCAATTTTATTTTAAATACAAAAAGGGCCAAGCCCACGCCTGAACCCTTTTTTAAAGTATAGCCACTAAGAAAACTATCTTTGCTGCTGCTGTATAAATCTTGCCAGCTCAACCCTGCTGCTATTGTAACCCAATGCATCATTTACCTGGTAATAATTTTGCCTATCTAACGTGTAGGCATACCCGTATTTTGCCAGGTCAAGTTTATTGCCTTCAAAATTTAAAAGCTGCATCATTTCTTTTATCTGCCAGGCATTAAAATAATTTAATGAAATGGCTTGTTTGGCTACATTCAATTTATCGTTATCGCTGTAGGTGCGGTTTATCAAATATTTTAACTGGTCAAAACTGCGCCCATCCATTGGCTGACGATAATTGTTGTCCCTACTTCCATTATTCCATTGTCCATTATGATGCCAGCCTCCCCGGTTGTCATCTTTATCCCAATTACCATCATTATTGCCATTGCCCCAGCCAGTAAGTTGCTCATTAATACTCACCTTATTGTGCTTTCCAATGATAATATCTGTGCGGCATTGAGGCTTAAGCAGCAAATTTTCATTATAAATCATCTTATTCATATTACGGTCTCCCCACCAGCCGCCCCAATTATCCTGCTGGTATATTTTTACTGAGTGATATCCAGCCCGCAGGTCGCTGATAAAAATATCTATCCCGTTTTGAGCACCACGTTCTGCAATATAATTTTGCCCGTCTACAGATACTGTAACCCTCGATTTACTATTATTACTGATGGTAAGTTTGGCGGAAGGCCTTTCCGCAAAAAGCAATCCGGTAAACAATAGCATTACTGAAAGTGTAAAAAATTTTTTCATGTCTTTACGTTTTAAAGTTGATAAAAATTGTTTACTATTTGATGACATTATTAGCAACAGGTATAAAATGATACCGATAATAAAAAGTTAAAGAAATAATAGCTACGGATTTATGTAAAACAGAACAAACCATCATCATAGGCATAATGATTGCATAATAAAAATTCATCAATAAAATATAAATGAAATTGTAACTTGTACATACCTAAATTATACATTATGAAATTTAAAAGAATAGGAACGTTTTTAATATTGTTAATTATAAATAGTATCACTGTGAGTGCACAAAAAAATAATGATTACAAAGCCGATTGGGATAAAGTAGATGGCTTTGATAAAAAAGGGCTAACTCAAAGCGCCTGGCAACAGGTAAAGAAAATATTTACTTCTGCCATTAAAGATAATAATAACAGCCAGCAAATTAAAGCCGCCATGTACCAAATGAAATATCGGAATATGGTAGAAGAAGAAAACAAAGAAAACAATATTTTTTATTTAGATACCCTTATTGAAAAAGCAAGCGCTCCTGCAAAAAACATTTTACAAAGTATGCAGGCCGAATTGTTTTTGAATTATAGAAATAATAACCGCTATAAATTTTACGGACGTACAGAATTATTTGAAGAAAAAAGCAATGACATCTCTACCTGGAGTATTGCCAAATTAAATACAACAATTGCAAAACAATACAAAGCCTCTTTACAAAATACAAACCTGCTAAAAAGTACTCCGGTAGATGGTTTTAAAGATATTCTTACCAAAGGACAAAATACCGCTTTACTTCGCCCTACCCTCTATGATTTTTTAGCATTTAGAGCTTTAGATTATTTTGTAAGCACAGAAAACGATGTAACCAGTCCGGCATATAAATTTATATTGAATGATGAAAAAATATTTGCCCCGGTACATGAATTTGTTGACTATAATTTTACTACCAGAGATACCGCCTCATTGTATTACAATGCAATCTTATTATTACAGGATATTTTAAAATTTCATATAGCCGATAAAAACCAGGATGCCCTGCTTGACGCAGACCTTGCCAGGCTTAGTTTTGCATACAACAATGCCGTAATTTCCAACAAAGAAAAATTATACGAAAATGCCCTTTTACATTTTGAAAAAGATTACAGCAACAATCCTATCAGCACACAAGCTACTTGCTCTTTAGCCAACTTGTATTATGCAAAAGGGCAAAAATTCAATGCGGCTACCATGCCATCTACACAATTTGATATAAAAAAGGCCGCTGAATTTTGCCAGGAAGCTATTGATAAATTCCCTGCTTCCATAGGCGCACTAAATGCACAAAATTTATTACAAACCATTAAAAAGCCCATATTATCTCTAACTACAGAAAAAGTAAATGTACCTGATGAGCCATTTAGAATGCTGGTTAAATATAAAAATGTAAAAACTTTGTATGTAAGAATTATTAAAACCAGCAGGGACGAAATAAAACAAATAGAAAAAGGAGGATATAATAAAGTATGGCCTGCTATGGCTAATTTAAAAGCCATTAAAAGTTGGAGTATCTCTTTGCCCGACCCACTCGATTATCAAAACCACAGTGCCGAAATAAAGATAGATGCGCTCCCCATTGGTACTTATTATATTTTAGCAAGCTATGCCCCCGATTTTAGCATTAACAACAATATACTGGCAAGACAATTGACTTATGTAAGTAATATTAGCTACATCAATAATAATAAAGATGAGCTGTATATATTGAACCGTAATAGTGGGCAACCGCTTGCCCGTGCTGCAGTGCAGGTATGGAAAAGAAAATACAATTATAACAATGGAGGTTACGATGAAGTAAAACTTGCCAGTTATACCTCAGACAAAAATGGGTATATCAAATTACCAAAAACCAAAGATGATGGCTATGATAATTTTTTACAGGTAAAATATAATAATGACGAATTGTTTACCCAGGATAATTATTACAATTTCAGTTATACTTATGACGGCACAAAGATTAGTTATGATGATAACACATTCTTTTTTACTGACCGAAGCATTTACCGCCCGGGGCAAACTGTATTTTTTAAAGGCATTGTAGTTTCTACCAATACCTATACCCGAAAAAGTACCATCCTTCCCAATTATAAAACCAAGGTAATTTTGTATGATGCCAATCATCAAAAAGTTGGCTCAATGCCGCTTACTACCAATGAATATGGTTCATTTAACGGCAGCTTTAAACTGCCGGAAAATAGTCTTAACGGGCAATTCAGCATACAGGATTCTGTTTCACAAAGTGAAACTAATTTTAATATGGAAGAATATAAGAGGCCTAATTTTTTTGTAGAAATCAAAAAGCCCGCAGGCAGTTACCGGGTAAATGACAGTGTAAAAGTTACCGGCAATGCCAAAGCTTATGCCGGCAACAATATTGATGGCGCTAAAGTAACGTATAGGGTTGTACGAAAAATAAGATATCCGATTTGGTTTGGATATGGCTACCGTAGAATATTTCCACCCTACCAATCTGAGCAAATGGAAATAACCAATGGAGAAACTACTACGGATGCAAATGGCAATTTTTACATCCAATTCAAAGCCATACCTGATGAAAATGCCGACAAAAAAAATCAGCCGGTTTTTTATTACGAAGTAAGTGCAGATATTACAGACCTGAATGGCGAAACCCGTAGTGGCAATACTTCCATAGCAGTATCTTACCAGGCTTTACAATTAAATGTACTGGCAGCAGACATGATGCCAACGGATAGTATTAAAAACATCAAGATAAGCAGCAACAATATAAACGGGCTTTTCGAAAAAGCTACCGTTACCTTCATGATGCAAAAATTACAATCACCCAATCAAATATACCGGGAGCGATATTGGGATAAGCCAGATCAGTTTGTATTGACAAAAGCAGCATACACAAGCAGTTTCCCTTATGATGCATATTCAGATGAAGATGACATGAGCAAATGGCCGGTGGCAAAAACAATTATTACTACTACAGATACCACTGCCGAAAACGCAGATTTTAAAATACGCTCAATGCAGGCAGATGCAGGCTGGTATAAAATTACCGTAACTACAAAAGACAAATATGGTGAAGAGGTAAAAGCAGAAAAATATGTACAACTTACTGGTAATAAAACAGCAAATACTGAGCCCATTTATGTTGATATTAATAACACTACTGCATTACCGGGGCAACGAGTAGATTATAGTATTGCTACGGGTTTTGACAATATCTGGCTCATTACCAACTTGTCTAAAATGGATTATAGTATCAATACTGATTATGCAACATTAACCCAAAATGCAAATTATCATAAGCAAATAAATATTACCGAAGAAGACCGTGGAGGCATGAGCCTGGATTATGCATTTGTAAAACACAACCGGGTATATAGTGGCAATAAAAATATTTCTATCCCCTGGAGCAATAAAGATTTAAACATAAGTTTTGAAACATTTAGAGATAAAATTTTACCCGGAAGCGAAGAAAAATGGAGTGTAAAAATTAGCGGTGAAAAAAAAGAAAAAGTAGCTGCAGAAGCCCTGGTAAGTATGTATGATGCATCTCTCGATCAGTTTAAACCGCATAGCTGGTACAATTTGCAAAGTTTATGGCCCACATTAAATGCTGCGGTTAGTTGGACAAAAAATACCTTTGCTTTGCAAAATTCGATTGATGTAAATTATTTAAAAAATAACTACGTTACAGTACCTGTAAAATCGTATGACGCATTGCTAAATAATGGCTGGAATGAAGGGTACTATTATCCAAGAGGAATAATGTACAAAGAGAATACAATGATGGCCGCTGCTGTACCATTGGAAGAAAAAATAGTAAGTGCTGTATCATCAAAATCTAAAGAGCTAGATAAGAAAGATAATAATGTATCATCAGCTTTAGAAGGAAAAGTAGCAGGCGTGGCCGTAACAGACACTGCTACATTTGACAGCCAGGAAACTGCTGCACCACAAAACTCTCCCATACAGATTAGAAAGAATTTCAACGAAACAGCTTTCTTTTTCCCCGATTTAAAAACGGATGCTGAGGGCAATATTTCTTTTTCATTTACCATACCCGAAGCATTAACTCAATGGAAATTAATGACCCTGGCACATACAAGGGAATTACAAACAGGCTATGCAGAAAAAACTGTACTAACACAAAAACCACTAATGGTGCAGCCCTTTGCACCCAGGTTTTTAAGAGAGGGAGATATGATAGAATTTTCAGCAAAAATTGTAAACCTGAGTGACAGCGAAGTAACCGGTGCTACCCAGTTAGAGCTATTAGATGCCGCTACATTAAAACCTGTAGATGGCTGGTTTAAAAATATTTTTCCCAATCAATATGTTACAATAGCGGCGGGGCAAAGCACTGTTGTAAACTTTCCTATTACCATTCCCTATAATTTTAACAGCGCACTCACCTACCGCATTAAAGTGGTAAGCAAAGATGCATCCTTTAGCGATGGAGAAGAAGCTGCCCTTCCTGTGCTTACCAATCGAACTTTGGTTACAGAATCTCTTCCGCTAAATATGAGGAATACCAATAGCAAAAATTTTACATTTAGTAAATTATTAAGCAGCGGCAATAGCGGCTCGCTCACTAATCACGCCCTTACTGTTGAGTATAGTAGCAATCCTGCCTGGTATGCAGTACAAGCTTTACCCTATTTAATGGAGTACCCTTATGAGTGTGCAGAGCAGAGCTTCAACAGGTATTATGCCAATAGCCTTGCTTCTTTTGTAAGCAATAGTACACCTGCATTAAAAGCAATTTTTGAAAAATGGGCTACCCTCGATACAGCGGCTTTAATGAGCAACCTTCAAAAAAATGAAGAATTAAAATCTGCATTGTTGCAAGAAACTCCATGGGTGCTGGATGCAAAAAATGAAGCAAAGCAAAAGAAAAACATTGCCCTCCTTTTTGATATGGTTCGCTTATCAAAAGAAAAAAACAAAACCATTGCAAAGCTTAAGGAAATGCAAAGTAGCAATGGTGGCTTTACATGGTTTAGCGGCGGGCCGGATAACCGCTATATCACCCAATACATTATTACCGGAATTGGGCATTTAAAAAAATTAAATGCACTTAGCACCGATGATTACAATCAACTTAAACCCATTATTAGCAAGGCTCTTCCCTACCTTGATCAATGTATAAAAAATGACTACGACTTTTTAGTAAAGCATAAAATAAAGTTGAGCCAGGACAATTTATCTGATTATGCCATTCAATATTTGTACATGAGAGGCTTCTTTACAGAAACCCCCATTAACAACAATATCAAAACTGCGTATAACTATTACCGTGAGCAGGCTCAAAAATATTGGCTCAGCAATAGCAAGTACCTGCAAGCTATGATTGCATTAGCATTACACAGGTCGGGTGATGCTAAAACAGCTTTGGCAATTATTAAATCTTTAAAAGAAAATGCCATATATAAAGAAGAGATGGGCATGTATTGGAAAGAATTTACCAATGGAGGTTATTACTGGTACCAGGCTCCCATTGAAAGCCAGGCAATGATGATAGAAGCATTTTCGGATATTGATAAAAATAATCAAACCATTGACGACCTTAAAAC
>JAFDXD010000042.1 GCA_018268135.1 Bacteroidota bacterium | reverse complement strand
TATGGCAAATGGTATATCGGCTGTAGCATACCATGCAGGGCTTGATGCCAAACTTAGGGCCAAAAGGCAAGATGAGTTTTTAAATGAAGATGTAAATGTAATTGTAGCTACCATTGCCTTTGGTATGGGGATAGATAAGCCCGATGTAAGGTTTGTAATACACTACAATATTCCAAAATCAATAGAAAATTATTACCAGGAAACCGGCCGTGCCGGCAGAGATGGTATGGAAGGTAAATGTATTTTGTATTACTCTCATAAAGATGTGGCAAAGCTGGAACATTTGATGAGGGATAAGCCACTGAGCGAAAGAGAAATTGGCGCTCAATTAATCAATGAAACGGTATCGTACGCCGAAAGCAGTATTTGCAGACGCAAAACGTTGCTATATTATTTTGGAGAAGAATACAATGACAATGAGAGCTGCGGACATTGTGATAACTGCCTTAACCCCAAAGAAAAAACAGAAGCAAAAAACGAAGCATTAAGTGTATTGAAAGTAGTAGATGCTTTAGGAGAGCAATTTGCTATTGAATATGTAATGCTAATACTAACGGGAAAGGCTACCCCACAAGTGCAAATGTTTCGTCATGAGGAGCTGGATGTATTTGCCAGCGGCAATGATAAAGAACCGCATTTTTGGAATAGCCTGATTAGGCAAATGCTTTTGCACGGAATATTAGAAAAAGATATTGTAGAATATGGAGTGCTTAAAATTACTAAAAAAGGAAGGGCGTTTTTAAAGAAACCGGTTTCGTTTAAAATAGTATTAAACAATTTATTTGAAGATGCCAATGCAGATGATGAAACTGCTGAAGGAGTAGAAAGTGGCCCTGGCGCAACCGATGAAGCATTGTTTGAGCTATTAAAAGAAGTACGCAAAAAAGTTTCAAAAGAAAAAAACCTGCCACCCTTTGTAATATTTTTAGAAAGCTCGCTGGAAGATATGGCCACCATGTACCCCACTACCATGGCTGAGCTTGAAAAAATAAGCGGTGTAAGCAAAGGAAAATCTTTGAGGTATGGCAAGCCGTTTTTAGATGCTATAAAGAAATATGTAGAAGAAAATGATGTAATAAGACCGGATGATTTTGTAATGAAAAGCGTTGCAAATAAAAACAACAACAAAATTTTTATTATACAAAATGTAGATAAAAAAATACCTCTGGAAACCATTGCTAAAAATAAAGACCTTAAAATAGACCAATTGCTCGAAGAAATGGAAACCATTGTGGCGAGCGGCACCAAGCTCAACCTTGATTATGCTATAGACGAAATGGTAGATGAGTATGAGCAGGAAGAAATAATAGATTATTTTAAAGGCTGTGAAACCTCTTCTCTTCAAGTAGCGCAGGAAGAACTTGCCGACAGTAACTTTAATTGGGAGCAATTAAAATTAATGCGTATAAAATTTTTGTGTGAATTTGGTAATTAAAAAACTAAAGTTTAACCCAACACTTCCTGCATTACCTGCAAGGTTTTAAGCTTGCCAAAGTCAGCTATATGCAGGGCATAATATTCCTGGTATTTTAAAATGAGCTCCCTTCTTTTTGTATGATGAAGCGCTACCTGATCTAGTTCTGCAGGGTGCATTATTTTTAAAAGCTCCATAGTAATGACAGCATTATCCCCACTTATAAAATTAGAATGATGGGGCTGTTGAGTAGTAAATGCTCCTTCATTCAGGTCAATAAAAATAGATGACTCATCAGTCGGTGAAAGTATGGGTACCTGTAATTTGAACCCCAAAAAACCTGCAAGCTGAAGGGAAAAAAATAATGGAAAATTGGCCGCTATTTTTACCGAGGCCCTATCTAACTCCGTCATTACATCTTCGCAAAAATAAAAAAGTGAAGTATTTTGCTCCGGCTGCTTAAGCGTTTTATAAAGCAGCTCTACCATATATAATGCAATACAGTTTTTGATAACATCACTAAAAATATTGATGTATAAAGTAGCCCAACTGCATTCTTTTATTCGCTGTAATGGTTTAAGCTCATTGTGATAAACTTCCATATTGAGCAAAGCGGCAGGTTGATACATAGCGGCTTTACTTCCGGTTTTGCTAAGCAATCTTACTCCATTTATTAAGTAAGACTGCACCCCAAAAAGCTCGGTAAATATGGTTACTATCACGCTGGTTTCGCCATATTTAATAGTACGCAATACTAATCCTTTGGTTTTGTAGGTCATGATGCAAAAACTGAAGTGGCGCCCTTATTCATTAGATAAATTTTTTGTTGCGAATCAAAAATAATAAACAATGTATCAGTCCGGTTATACAAATAGCTTCAAATTAGTTTTCTTTGCACAAATATTCAGCTTTTATCATTAAAATATTTTGTTATATATGTGGAGAAGTTTAGGAAAGTTTGTATTAAAAAACCGGGTAGCGCTTTTAGTGGTTATGTTTATCATTACTGCAATGATGGGGTATTTTGCCAGCCGGGTAAAATTGAGCTACGAATTTTCAAAAGCCATACCTACAGATAATCCAAAGGCAAAAGATTATGCAGCTTTTCGCCAGCGCTTTGGCGATGATGGCAATATGCTGGTATTGGGGGTGCAGTCAGATAAACTTTTTGAGCTTGCCACCTTTAAGGCTTACTGCCAACTCCAGAAAGACATTAAAAAAATAGGGGATGTAGAAGATATTTTAAGTATCCCTACATCGGTAGCGTTGGTAAAAGATAGTGTTACAGAAAAATTAAATGCTGCCCGTATTTTCGATACAAGTATTGCCACCCAGGCATTATTAGATAGCGAAAAAGCGGTATTTAACAATCTGCCATTTTATCGTAATCTTTTGTACAACCCCAATACTCATGCCTATTTAATGGGGGTGCGAATAAATAAAGATTCTCTCAATTCAAAAAAACGGGATATAATAATTAGGGATATAACGGCAGCGGCTAAACGCTTTGAAAATGCTACCGGGGTTGATACCCATTTGAGTGGCCTGCCTCTCATTCGCACACTGGTAGCTGAGCGCATTCAAAAAGAAATGAAGTTTTTTTTACTGGGCTCGCTACTGCTAAGTACCCTTATACTTTTAATGTTTTTTAGGTCTGTCAGCACTACTTTATTATCGCTGGGCATTGTATTAATAGGTGTAGTATGGACGCTGGGTGTGATGTATTTGTGTGGCTATAATATTACATTGTTAACGGCGCTTACCCCTCCTTTGGTAGTAGTAATTGGCATACCCAATTGCATTTATTTTATTAATAAATACCATACCTCTTATCTGGCCAATGCAGATAAAAACAATGCACTGGTAACAATGGTAAGCAAAATGGGGGTAGTTACTTTGTTTTGTAATATTACTGCTGCCATTGGCTTTGCTGTGTTTGCATTTACCAAAAGCGCCATCCTCAAAGAGTTTGGAGTGGTAGCCGGTATCAGTATTATGCTGATTTTTGTGATTTCATTTATTTTATTACCCGCTGTATTGAGTTATTTGCCTGCGCCCAATACTACCCAGGTAAAATACCTGAGCAGTAAATGGATTACTGTTTTTTTACTTAAGGCAGAAAACATTGCTATCCATCACAAAAAAACGGTATTTGCTACAACCCTCGCCATCCTTGTATTTGCCGGCATTGGTATGTTTAAATTAAAAACCATTGCCTATATAGTAGATGATCTGCCACAAACAGATAAAGTATATACCGACCTGAAGTTTTTTGAACAAAATTTTAAAGGAGTAATGCCTCTTGAAATTGTAATAGATACCAAAAAACCAAAAGGTATTTTGCAATCATCAATAGATATTAGAAAAATTGGAGCCTTTGAAGACTCCGTATTGGCGGTACAACCCGGTGTGGGCAAACCATTATCTGTGGTAGATGCCATTAAATTTTCGTACCAGGCCCTAAGCCAGGGAGTGGGAGACTCTACTTACACTTTACCAGCATTTGGCAATCCATTGGCCGACCTGCATAAAACATTGAGAGAAATTGAAATTAAAAAAGAGAACCATGAAATGACTGCTAAGGATACAGCCATGCTTAAGTTGGTAAACTCCTTTATTGACAGTACAGAAGAGTATTTAAGAATTAGTATGAGTATGGCAGATGTTGGAACCAGCCGCCTTCCAAAGGTGCTTGATAGTATTCAAAATAAAATTCCTGAATATTTTGACAGCAGCTACTCTGTAACACTAACCGGCTCCAGCATTACTTTTTTAGAAGGAAGCAAATTCATTATAGATGATTTACAAAAAAGTATATTTAGGGCATTTTTGTTAATTGCTGTTTGTATGTTGTACTTATTTAAATCTGTGAGGATTTTAATATGTTCCTTAATACCCAATATTGTACCGCTTGTAATTACAGCGGGCATTATGGGCTGGGCAGGTGTACCTCTAAAACCCTCTACAGTACTGGTTTTTAGCATTGCACTTGGTATAGCAGTAGATATTACCATAAGGTTTTTGGTAAATTATAAGCAGGAGCTTACTGAAAATAAAAACGATGTGGAAGCCACGGTACGCAGTACTATTAATCAAACCGGGCTCAGCATTATATATACATCGCTGGTATTGATAGCAGGATTTATTATTTTTTGCGCCAGCAGCTTTGGTGGCACTTTTGCCCTGGGCTGGCTTACTTCATTAACATTGCTTACCGCAACTATTACCAACATCATACTCTTGCCTGTTTTGCTTTTAGTAATGCGGAAAAAGAAATAAATAAAGGCAGATTAATATTGTTTCTGTCTAATTACTAGAAATTCGCTTTTCTTATTTACTAACAGTAATATATGTATTAAAAATAAATATAATTTTAAGTTGTTGTCAAACTTATATTGTCAAGAATTTGTAATGTTATTTTAAGGTTATTGATTTGTTATTGATTTGTTATTAATTAATCTATATTTGCCCACCAAAAATTTAAATTAATAGCAAATGAGAAAATTAATTTCAACCTTAGTGGTTGTTATAGCCCTTGTGCTATCAGCCACTGCACAAAACCGAACTGTTAGTGGACGGGTAACAGACGAAAAAGGGAAACCCCTATCGGGAGTCTCTGTAACACCTCCCAACAGTAAAATTGGTACACAAACTGACAATAACGGTAATTATCAATTAAGCGTACCGGAAACTGTTCATAATCTTAAGTTTTCTTTTGTAGGATTTACAACAGCAGAGCATAAAATTAATGCTGATATAGTAAATGCAATGCTTACTTCATCAAATAAACAATTAGAAGAAGTAATAGTAGTAGCATACGGTACGGTAAAAAAAGCCGACTATACAGGATCATCTGCCCAGGTAAATTCTGATAAGATTAAAGACAGGCCTCTAAGTAATGCATTAAATGCAATAGTGGGTTCTGCACCAGGTATTCAGACTACATCTGCAAGTGGGCAGCCCGGCTCAGCACCCAATATCAGATTGCGTGGCTATGGCTCTTATTCTGCAAGTTCAGCACCTCTTTATGTGGTAGATGGTGCAGTTTATGATTTGGGAATATCTAATATTAACCCAGATGATATTGAAAGCATATCTACATTAAAAGATGCATCTACTACCTCTTTGTATGGTTCTAGAGGTGCTAACGGTGTAATCATTATAACCACTAAAAAAGGAAAGAAAAGTCAGAACAACCTGAATTTTAAAGTAACACATGGCTTTACCCAAAGAGGCTTAGCTGAGTATGACAGGGTTGACCCATATCAATACTATCCATTAATGTGGGAAGCCTATAAAAATTCTTTACAATTTAAGAGTAATATTAATGCTGCAGATGCTGCAAAATTAGCGTCAGGCTTGTTTCCCCGATACACTACAGGAGCAAATGCCGGAAAGCAAATGTATAATGGCGGTGCATATAATGATATTAGCCAGTTTTTAGCATACAATCCATTTAATGTTGCAAGCAATAGTATTGTGGATGCAAATGGTCAGTTAAATCCAAATGCATCTTTAATATGGGGAGATGATTTAGACTGGTCGGGAGGAATTGCTAAAGGTGGTCAAAGGGGAGACTATAATATTTCTTTTAGTGGTGGGGCAGATAAATCTGATTATTTTGGTTCTTTAAATTATACAAATGAAGACGGGTATCAAATTAATTCGGGCCTTAAAAGATATACTGGAAGAATTGGTGTAAATGCTCAACCTACAAAGTGGTTTAAAACGGGCTTTAATTTTTCGGGTTCAATTAACAGTGTTAATAATGGATATTCAGATGGTGGCACTTCTATCGTAAATCCTTTTTACTTTTCAAGATATATTGGCCCAATCTATCCAATACATGCGCATGACCCATCCACTGGAGCCTACCTAATAAATAATCTAGGTACCACCTACTACGATTACGGAAACTCAGGAAATGCAGCAAGGCCTTCTCTGCCTGGCAGACATACCATTGCCGAAAATTTATGGAATGTACGTTATGTAAAAAGAAATAATATTAGTGCAAGAACATTTGCAGATATTATTTTTACTCCTTATTTAAAATTCACTACAAATGTAGGTGCTGATGTACAGGATTATTTGTACCAGGAGTACGATAATAAAATTGTAGGAGATGGGGCTCCTTCCGGCAGAGCAAGAAGAACTTCAACAAAAACAACCAGTTTTACAATAAACGAATTGCTCACTTTTAATAAAAGATTTGGCAATCATAATATCAACGCTTTGGTTGGTCATGAAAATTATAGTTATACTTATAACTATCAATATGGTTCAAAGCAGGGTCAAATTGTTGATGGTATTACAGAGTTAGAAAATTTTTCAACTACTAATAGTGTTAGCTCATCTACCGATAAGGCTACAATTGAAAGTTATCTTTCCAGATTAAATTATGATTTTAATAGTAAATATTTTTTAAGCGCTTCATTGCGTCGTGATGGTAACTCTAAATTTTCGCCAACTCAGCGTTGGGCAAATTTCTGGTCTTTAGGAGCTGCCTGGAGGTTAGATAATGAAACATTTTTTAAAAATGTACAATGGATAAATCAATTAAAACTTAGAAGCTCTTATGGAGTAACCGGTAATGATGGAGGTATTGGGTTATATCCATATCAGGCTCTCTATAATTTAGGTTATAACAACTCTACGGAGCCCGGATTTGTACAAGGCACTCTGGCAAATGATTCTTTAACCTGGGAAACCGCTAAAAGCCTTGACCTGGGAGTTGATTTTTCTTTATTTAAAAGTAGAATTACCGGTAGTGTTGAATATTTTAACAGGGTTACAAATGGTTTAATCTTTAGTGTACCTCAGCCACTTTCTAATGGAGGAACGCCATCAGGGGCATTAGTTGTTAAAAAGAACATAGGAAGCTTATATAACAGAGGTGTAGAAATTCAGCTTGGTGTAGATGTAGTTCGTACTAAAGATTTTACATGGAATATAAACTTTAACTGGACCAAATTTAAAAACCAGGTTACCAAAATGCCTGATGGAATTCCAGAAATCATAAGCGGTACCAAAAAATTGAGTGTTGGGCATTCAATTTATGATTTTTACTTAAAGCATTACTATGGTGTTGACCCAGCAGATGGCGCAGCATTATATGGTAATATTAATACCTATTCAGCTACTACATGTAGGTTGGTTGATAATGGTAAAGGCTCTAAGGATACGGTTACTACAGACCAAAACAATGTTAAACTTGTATATACAGGGGATGTATCTACACCTGATTATTATGGAAGTGTAAGCAATACCTTTAGCTATAAAAACTTCCAGCTTTCTGTAATATTAACCTATCAAAAGGGAGGAAAAATATACGATGGCTCTTATCAGTCATTAATGTCTCCCGGAACTTACGGTACAGCTTTAAGTGCTGATATTTTAAAACGTTGGCAAAAGCCCGGAGATATTACCAACGTGCCCAGAATGGATAATAGCCAAACAGGTATTTATGATGCCACTTCTGACAGGTGGCTAATAAGTGGTTCTTATTTAAATGTAAATGCTATTACACTTTCTTATGAGTTTCCAAAATCATTGCTTACGAAAATTACAGGAAAATCAGCATCTATGTTTGTAAGCGGAGAGAACCTGGCACTGTTCTCTAAGAGAAAAGGATTAAGCGCAGGAAGCAGTTTCTCAGGTACTACAGATAACACCTATAATGTTGCACGAGTAATATCTGTGGGATTAAACTTTACTTTTTAAAATTATTAATATGAAACAAAATTCAAAATTATTATTAGCAGTAACATTGATAATGGTGTTAGTTTCTTGCAAAAAAAATTATTTAGAAACCTCACCTACAGATCAAATTGCTACCTCTTCTGCATTTAGTACTACTGCTAATGCATGGGCAGCTTTAAACGGAATTCACAGGTATATGTACACGCAATGGCTGGGAAACCAAGACCAGGGTGGACAAAGTGCAAACATGATTTATATGGATGCAATGGGGGATGATCTTGTGTTGACTTCTGCCTCCAACGGGTGGTTCTTATCTGAATATCGTTGGATATCGCATAGGAATGCAAATAGCAGGGTGCCACTTTTCAATTATTTATTTTATTATACCATTATATCTAACGCCAACCAGATAATACAAAATGTAGATGGTGCTGTTGGGCCTGATGCAGATAAAAAAGCAATTAAAGGCGAAGCTTTTGCTTACAGGGGCTGGGCATATTTTCAAATGGTGCAGTTGTTTGGCGAAAGATTTGACAAGACTAAGGCTAATGATGGTCCAGGAGTTCCACTGGTACTTGTTCCATCTACTACAGCCACACCACGTTCTAGCGTAGCAGATGTTTACACTCAAATAAACAAAGACCTTGATGCTGCTATTGATTTACTTAACGGCTATAGTCGCTTAAATAAATCTCATATTAATATTAATGTAGCTAAAGGATTTAAGGCAAGGGTAGCATTAGCACAACAAAACTGGACTGTGGCAGCACAAATGGCTGCTGATGCAAGAAACGGTTTTGGTCTTTTATCCAATGCAGATTATATGAGTGGATTTAATGACTATACCAAAAATGAATGGATCTGGGGTATGCGCCAGCAAGCTGATCAAACCACTTATTTCTATTCGTTTTTTGCCTTTATGTCATCAAACTTTAATTCATCAAATATTCGTGTTTGTCCTAAGGCAATCAATTCTACCCTGTATGATCAAATTTCTGCAACAGATATTAGAAAATCTCTTTGGGATCCTACAGGAACGAACCCTGCATTTATTATTCCAACTGCAACTCCCGGCGCTGTAAGAAGGCCCTATATGAATAGGAAATTTATGGTACTTGATCAGGGAAGTAGCATTGGAGATATACCTTTGATGAGGGCATCTGAAATGTATTTGATTGAAGCAGAAGCAAAAGCCCGTATGGGTGGACAAGATGCTGCGGCAGCTACAGCTTTATTTACTTTAGCAAAACAAAGAGACCCCAATTATGTACTTAGCACCAATACCGGTAATGATCTTATAAATGAAATCATGATTCAGAGGAGGGTAGAACTTTGGGGAGAAGGATTTAGATTTTATGATTTAAAAAGGCTTAATTTGCCATTAGATCGTACAAATTCTAATCATAATAACAGTATTGCCAGTGTAATGAATGTACCTGCAGGAGATAAAACATGGCAATTTTTAATACCACAAAGTGAAATAAACAATACGAACGGTATTGTAACTCAAAATCCACTTTAATTTTATTCTAATTTAAATATAATAAAGCCTCCGATTTTTTCGGAGGCTTTATTGTTTAATTATTTCTACCCCTGTTATTTTAATACCTCTGCAAGTTTTGCTTCCAATGCTTCTCCTCTTAATTCTGTTGCAATGATTTTGCCCTGGGGATCAATTAATACATTGTAGGGAATTCCATCAAAACCATAAAGGCCAACTGCCGCACTGTTCCATTGCTTTAGATCGCTTATTTGCTTCCATTCAAGCTTATCATTTTTTATGGCTTTTAGCCAGGCGCTTTTATCTTCATCTAACGATACCCCAAGTATGGTAAAGTTTTTATTCTTATACTTATTATAAGCAGCTACCACATTTGGGTTTTCACCGCGGCAGGGGCCACACCAACTTGCCCAAAAATCTACCAGTACATATTTGCCCTTTAACTGGCTTAAAGAAAAAGGTTTTCCTTCTGTATCATTCATGGTAATATCCGGAGCCATACTGCCCACTTTTGGAGAAGCGGTATTGGTAGCTGATTGCTCCGGTTGTTTTTCTAACATTTGGTTAAACTGTGTTAAGAGCGTGGCAATGCCCTGGTGCTTTGGAAATCGTTTGGCCAGTTTATTTACAGGGTCTTTTAATTGGTCTGCCGAAATGCCCTGCGAATATCCCAGCGCAAACATTGCTACTACCGGGTCGCTTAATGTATCTACAGAGGTTAAAACAAATGAATTAAAATTTTCTGAAAGCTGGTTAATCTTTTTGCTTGTCTCATTTAAAAGACTATCGCTACCGGGTACATGCTTTAAGCTGTCTGCATTTGCTGATAAAGTTTGTAAGGCAATTCTTCTATCATCTATATCAGATAAAAATTTTTTAAAAAGTAAATTAGCAGGTGTATTTACCTGTATTCCCTTTACAGCTTTTTCATTTACATCTGCATTTAAATGAATATCAGACTCATCATTTATAAAAAAATAATTATTGTCTTGTTGTTCAAACCTAATGCGATAGAGCCCTTCTTCTGCAGCAGTAGCCGATAGTGTGAAGTGTCCATCTTTTATTTCTGCAGTATCCAGTACTTCAGGGTTTTTTTGGCTGAAAAAAAGCTGGTCTAAATACACTTTTTGGTTACTAATATTTTTTATATCTCCCGTAAGGGTAAATTTTCCTTTATTATCTTGTTGCTTACAGGCTGCAAATGCTGTACAAAGCATTAAGGCTACCAAACATTTTTTTACTACATTCATTATCTATTTGTTTAATTTTTCTGTTAATAATTTTGTTACTGCCTGCATATCTGCTTTGCCCTTGCTCATTTTTTTTACTTCTCCTGCAAATAATCCTAATAAGTTTTTTTTACCGGCATGGTATTCTTTTACTTTATCAGGCATAGCTTCTATTACTTTATCTACCCAGCTTTGTAATGCACTGTTATCGCTTTCCTGCAATAGATTTAAATCGGTTGCAACTTGCAGGGCATTGCTTCCGGGCTTTGCCATCATTTCATGCAATATTTTTCCGGAGGCATTATTAAAATTAATTTTTCCGGCATTGGTAAGCTCTATCAACTCCGCTATCTGTGCAGGCAGCAAAGGAAAGGAAGCAAACCCAATATTATTTTCGTTGCAATATGATTTTAAGGGGCCAATCATCCAGTTGGCGGCGGCTTTATAATTTTTTGTATGGAGTAATAAAGCTTCAAAAAAATCGGCATCTTCTTTATCTGCACAAATTACAGAGGCATCATAAGCAGACAGTTGGTATTGTGTGGTATATTTTTTTTGCAATGCAGCGGGCAATGCAGGCAAGGAATTTTTTATTGTTTCAATATATTCTTCCGAAATAAAAAACGGCGCTAAATCCGGCTCCGGAAAATAGCGGTAGTCATCGGCTTCTTCTTTGCTTCTTAATGCAAATGTTGTATTGTTTAAAGCGTCATAACTACGGGTTTGTTGTATTACAGGCTCATTGTTTTCAGTAAGTGTAATCAATCTTTGTACTTCGGCTTCAATGGCCCTCTTTACATTTCTAATGCTGTTAAGATTTTTTACTTCTACCCTTGTGTTCAATTTTGTTTCGCCCAATAGCCTGATAGAAATATTTGCATCGCACCTCATACTGCCTTCTTCCATATTTCCATCGCATACGGCTATCCACCTCAGCAGTTTTCTCAGCTCTGTGAGATAAGAATAGGCTTCATCTGCACTGTGGATGCAAGGCTCTGTTACTATTTCTAAAAGAGGCATACCGGCTCTGTTAAGGTCAATGCTGGTATTTTTTTCATCATTATCGTGTATGCTTTTGCCCGCATCTTCTTCCATGTGAATACGGTTAAGAAGAATTTTTTTTTCAGCAACGGGTGTATGAATGATTAGAAAACCTCCTTTGCAAATGGGAGTAGTATGCTGGCTTACCTGATAGCCTTTGGGCAGGTCGGGGTAAAAATAATTTTTTCGGGCAAAATAATTATGCTGCTCTATCTGGCAATTCATAGCAACACCAAGCTTGGTAGCAAGCTCTATTACGGCTTTGTTCATTACGGGCAATGTACCCGGGTGTGCCAGCGATACAGGGCTTACCTGTGTATTGGGCTCAGCGCCAAATGCCGTACTATCACTGCAAAATAATTTGCTTTTTGTAAGCAACTGAGCATGTACTTCCAGCCCAATTACTGCCTGGTATATATCATTTTTTATCACGCCGCAAAAGTACAAACTTTTTATGGCGCTCATTTTACAATAAAAACATAAAAAAAGCACTGATATTAAATACCGGTGCTTTTTTTATTTGGGTTCATGGCTATAAATTAGCTGTTTTTAATTTTTTGGGTATTTTAATAGTCAGGTCTAATGCTGCGCCAGCACGTTTTACTTTTACCGGGTAAGAGGTTTTATCAGTATTCATTTGTAATTCTGCCCTTGCCTCATCTGTATTTTTTACCTCCTTATCGCCAATGGAAGTAATAACATCATCTTTGCGAATGCCCGCCAATGCTGCCGCAGAGCTGTCTTCTACATCCAATACTTTTACGCCACTGCCATCATCTGTATCTTGTATTTTAATACCAAGTTTAGGCCTGCGGTTAAAGATGTTTCCAAAATTGTTTTCATATTCCCAATTCTGCCCCTCTATTTTTGGCATCATGGGCATACCTTCTATCTTGGGCATGGTAAATGATTTAAAACCTTCGGGCCCTGTGTAGGTAAAAGTTCTCATATTACTTATTTTGCGCTCCTGCAAAGTGGCTTTTGTAGATTTTTCTTTGCCATTATGCAGGTAATGAATTTTTACCTGGTCTTTGGGTTTAAGTGCGCCAATGGCTTCAGTTAGCGATTGGGGAGTAGTAATTTTTTTATCGCCTACTTTAGTAATAATATCGCCTACCTGCAAACCTGCTTTTTCTGCACCACTTTCTTTTGTTACTTCCATTATTTTGGCGCCTTTATCATCCTTATCTGTACTTACGCCCAGTAAGGCTTTATTTCCCATTGACTTTAGGGTATTAAAACCATTTGTGTCAAAATCAAAATTCATATTTCCAAGTCCGTCAAGCATCATCATTTTATCGCCATTACGAATGATGATTTTTTTCTTATTAATTGAAATATCATCATCTTTATATTCTGAAATGGGCTTGCCATTTATTAATACCTGGTCTCCATTAATCTCTACGTTTAATTTTGCATCTTTATCTCCGTTTTTACGGATGATGATTTCCTGAGTTTCACTTTTGTTGTTTTTAGGGGTTGTAACCTTTTCATCTTGTGCCATTGCTTTGTAACAAAATGAGGCTAAAAGCCAGGGAAGAAAAGCCAATACTATTTTTTTCATGATAATAATTTTTATGTACGAAAGTTTTAGTACTTCAAAACTACGGTTATAATTTTAATTACGAAACTTTTCGGAAATAATTTTTTTGCTTTAACAAAATCTTAGGCAATTGTTGAATAGGCGTGATTTATTAAGTCAATTTTATATTCATGTGAAAAAAAATATACAAATTATTTTATTTAAAAGCAGCATATTGCATCAATTGTGGTATCCTAATTGATACAACATTTTTTTTACTACTACTTTTTATTAACTATTAAACACTGTTTTATGACAAAACCAAAACTACTATTGCTTGTAGTTTTTCTTTGCTGTAGTTCCATTATTTGGGCACAGTCCATCGTTACCGGAAAAATTACAGATTCAAAAACGGGTGCTGGCATCAGCAACGTATCCATCATCATAAAAGGCACTACCCAGGGTACTTATACAAATTCGGATGGCGCCTTTAGGTTAGAAGTCCCCAAAAGCAATTCTTCTCTTATGATTACTTCGCTGGGATACAGCAGCAAAGAGGTAGCAGTAAGCGGAGCTACACTAAATATTACACTTGAGCCGGGCAACTCAAAAAACCTGGACGAAATAGTGGTAGTAGGATACGGTACAAAAATTAAAAAGGATATTGTATCGTCAATATCAAGAGTAACCAGCAAAGATTTTAATAACCAACCTTTGCCATCTTTTGAAGAAGCGCTGCAAGGCCGTGCAAGTGGTGTGTACATCAATAGTGGTAGTGGCAAACTTGGCCAGGCATTAAATGTAAGAGTAAGAGGTATATCTTCTATATCGGCAGATCAGCAACCATTTGTAGTGGTAGATGGTGTGCCAATAGTGAGCCAGGCGCTAGGCAGTTCAGACGAGCCGGATAATCCGTTGGCAACTATTAACCCCGATGATATAGAATCAATTGAAGTTTTAAAAGATGCAGCATCATCAGCTATTTATGGGTCAAGGGCATCTAACGGGGTAATATTGGTAACCACTAAAAGCGGTAAGCAGGGAAAGAGTAGAGTATCTGCCGGTTTTTACACAGGCTGGAGCAAGCCTACCCGTTACAGAAAATTTTTAAATGCAGCACAGTATCGTGAAATATTTGACACTGCTGCATTGCATTACAGAGATTCTGACCTCGATCCTACATCAGAAGACCCATTAGTAGGAGCAGACGAGTTTGAATCTGAAACAGGTACTAACGACTGGAACAGCACAAATGATGTAAACTGGGGCAAGCTTGCCTTTCAGCATGGTGCGGTACAGCAATACAATGCTTCTTTAAGCGGAGGCGATGCCCGTACCAAATTTTTAATAAGTGCCAGTTATAATGATCAAAAAGGTATAATAGTTTCCAATCGTCTTACCAGGGGAACTGGTCGTATAAATATTGACCATACCATCAATTCTATTTTCAAAATAGGCACCAATATTTCATTAACACAATCTAACAATTACCGTGTACCAAGTGATAATGCCTTTAGCAATCCTTTGCAATTGAATGCTATACCTCCCATCCAGCCTGAGTTTGGCCCAGATGGCAAATTAAATACGGCTACTATTTATTACAATGCATTAATTGATTATGAAGACAATAATAAAAACTTAAGCAAAACTGCCAGAACAATCAGCAATGCTTATATAGAAGCTACCATCAATCCAAATTTAAAATTTCGCTCTCAGGTAGGTATTGACTGGAATAATTTACAAGAGTCACAATTTTTGGGTAGGCGTACTTTAGATGGGGCGCCTAACGGATATAGTTATAGCAACCAGGTAACCGCAAGTGTGTTTACCAATACCAATACTTTAAATTTTAATAAAGCATTTAACAGCAATAATACTTTAGATGCCTTAGCTGGTATTGAATATCAAAGAGGAGAAACAAATGGTTCGGGAGTAACAGGGCTTGCATTTCCAAGTGACAGGTTTACAAAAATTGCAAGTGCAGCAATTATTTCTGCCGGTACTTCTTCCGAAACCTCCTTTAGGTTTTTGTCATATTTTATCAGGGGAAATTATAAATTAAACAACAGGTATTTGGTAGGGGCAAGCTTTAGGGTAGATGGTTCAAGCCGCTTTAGCACTGCAAACCGTTATGGTATTTTTCCTGCAGTAAGTGCCGGATGGGTAATGAGCGAAGAAAATTTTTTGAAAAACAGCAATGTAGTTAGTTTTTTAAAGCTTAGAAGTAGCTACGGCGTAACAGGTAATGCAGAAATTGGAAATTTTAGTTATCGTAGTTTATATACTGCTGCAGCTTACTCAAGTGTAAGCGGTATTATTACTTCACAAATTGGTGATGATAAATTAAAATGGGAAAACACCAAACAATTTGATATTGGACTTGACTTTGGATTCTTAAAAAACAGGATATCCGGCGAAGTGGATGTATTTAGCAAAAAAACAAAAGACCTATTGCTTGATATACCCGTACCGGCTACCAATGGCTTTAGTACTATTACCAAAAATATTGGTGATATGAATAATAAAGGAATAGAGGTTACGCTGAATGGAAATATTTTGGTAGGCCTGTTTAAGTGGAACGTTTCTATAAATGTATCTACATACAAAAATGAAGTTACAAGACTGGTAGCGCCGGTACCACCCGGAGGCAGAACATTAGGAAGGCTTGCTGTGGGAGCGCCCTTTGGCCAATTTTATGGTGTAAAATTTTTAGGGGCAGACCCTGCAAATGGGGATGCATTATTTGCCGATAAAGATGGCAAACCAACCAATGATTATTCTCTGGCTGTAGAAAGAGTAATTGGAGACCCTAATCCTGATTACTATGGCGGCTTTAATAATCATTTCAGTTATAAAGCATTTGACCTGGATGTGCAATGTCAATTTGTAAAAGGTGGTGATATTTATAATATTGCCGGAATTTTCCAAAGTAATAATGCCAATTATTTCGATAATCAAACATTAGATCAAATGAATTTTTGGAGAAAGCCCGGTGATGTAACCATGGTGCCACAGCCCAGGTTATATACTTCAAATGGGGATCAAAAAAGTAGCAGATGGGTACAGGATGGCTCTTATCTAAGGGTAAAAAGTGTAAACTTAGGATACAATATTCCTAAAAGTATTTTGCGGCAGGTAAAGATGGAATCTTTAAGAATATATGTGGCAGCAAGCAACCTGTTTACTTTTACTAAATATACCGGTTACGACCCCGAAGTAAATACACAATATGTAGGTAATATTAATTTGGGCCACGATTTTTATACACCTCCACAGGCTCGTACCATTACCGTTGGAGTTAATGTAGGCCTTTAATTTTTACACCCAAAAAATTTAAAATTATGAAACAGATAAATAAAATTTTTCTTCTACTAATATTAATATCGGGGGTTACTTCCTGCAAAAAAGTACTGGATACAGAGCCTCAGCAATCTATTGATGCAAGTACCGCTTTACAAAACGACCAGGATGTAAATTCCCTGATTATTGGAGCTTATTCTCGTATGGGGCATCCCAACTTGTACGGTACCGACCTTTTATTAATGCCGGATTTATTAGGAAGTGATGATGTATGTGAATGGAGAGGTACATTTACATCGCCCGATGATATTGCCAGTAAGGCAATGGATCGCAATAATACCGATGCAGACCTGATATGGGAAACAGCCTATGATGCCATCAATATTGCCAATACTGCAATAGGCGCATTAGGTGTAGTAAAAGATGCCGATTTAAAAAAGCAACTAGAAGGTGAGGCTTTATTTGTGAGGGGCATTATGCATTTTGAACTGGTAAGATTATTTGCTTTACCCTGGGGAGCTACTGCAGATAATTCTCAGCTTGGTGTGGTTATTAAAACCGACGCTACCAAAAATGAAGTAGATGCAGGAAAGAGCTATCCAAGAAATACGGTAAAAGAAGTGTACACTCAAATAGTTGCAGACCTTACAAAAGCAATTACCCTATTGCCTGAAGAAAATCCAAAACGTGTAACAAAATACACTGCTCTTGCTTTTTTAAGCAGGGTTTATTTGCAACAGCAAAATTATGCAGGCGCCAGAGATGCTGCCGATCAGGTAATTGAGAGCGGTTATTATACATTAAATGCTTCTGTAAATGCAGTATTTAACAACAAAGACACCAAAGAATCTATTTGGGAAATACAGCAAAATGATCAGAACAATGCAGGTACTGCAAACAATGGCATGGCTACTTTTTATGCAAGCCTGCCTGGTATTGGCCGTGGTGATGTGAGGATAGACGATGACTTTGTAGCAAATGCTTACCCAACAGATGATTTAAGGCAAACACAATGGTACTATCAGGGTACCGGCGCCAGGCCCAATCATACTTACTGTGCAAAGTGGACATCCTTTAGCCAAAACCTTCCGGTAGTGCGGCTTGCAGAAATGTATCTTACAAGGGCAGAAGGCAACTTGGTAATGGGTACAACTGTGGGAGATACTCCCGGCAATGATTTGGCTATGGTAAAAAACCCATTGCGTACAAATTCTGTAGCTCCGGCAAACCCAACGCTAAATGATATAAGAAACGAAAGGTTTATTGAATTGGCGTTTGAAGGTCAGCGCATACATGATTTAAAAAGATTGAGGCTGCCAACTGGTTCATATAGTTGGAACTCACCTAAACTGGTTATGCCAATACCACAAAGAGAAATAGACGCCACCCGTGGAGTTCTCATACAGAACCCAGGCTATTAATATTTAAAATAACCTAAAGCTGAAAAGCAAGGTGGATTATAATTAACTTTATACCACTTTTGCTTTTCAGTTTTTTATTTTTATCATATCGTAAATTATTTCATCTTGAAAAAAATTTTTCTTTTTGCTGCAGTATTTTTTACAGTTACAGCAGGTTTTGCACAAATAAAATCACCGGAGCAGTTTTTAGGATATCAGGTAGGTACCCGGTTTACCCGTCATGATAAAATTGTAGAATATTTTAAATACATCGCAAGCGCTGCACCATCCATTGTAAAGCTTGAGCAGTATGGCGAAACCAATGAGCACAGGCCATTGTACTTAGCCTTTGTATCTACGGCCGATAATATTAATAACCTTGAAAATATACGGCTCAATAATTTACGACTGGCACATTTGACAAAAGATAAAATGATGCCTACCGAGCAAACACCGGCAATAGTATGGCTGAGTTACAATGTACATGGCAATGAAGCAGCCTCTTCTGAGGCCTCTATGCTTACCCTGTTTGCACTTGTTGACCCGGCCAATCAGCAAACCAAAGAGTGGGAAAAAAATACAGTAATTGTTATAGACCCCTGCCTCAATCCGGATGGAAGAGACCGGTATGTAAACTGGTACAATAGCATGGTGGGTGCAAAATACAACCCCGAGTACATAGCCCGTGAGCATCAGGAACCCTGGCCCGGAGGCAGAAGCAATCATTATAATTTTGACCTTAACCGCGACTGGGCCTGGCAAACTCAGGTGGAAAGCCAGCAAAGGGTTGCACAGTTTAATAAATGGTTGCCGCAGGTGCATGTAGATTATCACGAACAGGGGTATAATGACCCATATTATTTTGCACCAGCAGCAAAACCTTATCACGAAGTGCTTACAAAATGGCAAAGAGATTTTCAGGTTACGATTGGAAAAAACCATGCAAAATATTTTGATAAAAACGGATGGCTTTATTTTACCAATATTCGCTTTGATCTTTTTTACCCATCTTACGGTGATACATACCCGCTTTACAACGGATCTATTGGTATGACATACGAGCAAGGGGGCATACGGGCAGGCTTAGGTATTATTACTCACGAAAAAGATACCCTTACATTAGTTGACAGGGTGCTACATCATTTTACTACCAGCTTAAGCACTATTGAAGTATCATCACAAAATGCCTCCAAACTTGTGCAGGAATTTCATACTTTTTATAATAATGCAGTAAGTGGTAGCATTGGCCAGTATAAAACTTATGTAATAAAAAATAATCCCGGCGATGAGCAAAGGATACAATCTTTAATGGCCCTGCTCGATAAAAATAATATTCAATATGGCTCTGCCAGCGGAAGCGGCAAAGGGTATCATTATCAAAATAAAAAAGAAGAAAACTTTACCATTAACAGCGGCGACCTGGTAGTAACTGCAGCTCAGCCCAAAGCAGCAATGGTAAAAGTATTGCTAGAGCCTCAATCAAAGCTGGAAGACTCTGCCACTTATGATATTACCGCATGGTCGTTGCCTTATGCCTATGGCCTAGATGCGTATGCAACTAAGCAAATGATACCTGTAAAAATGGGTGATGTATTGCCCGGATTTGTAAACAATAATGCAGAAGATGCTTATGGGTATGTAATAAGGTGGGAAGGAGTTGCATCTGCAAGAACAATTGCAACCCTGCTTGCCAAAGGAGTAAAGATGCGATTTTCGCAAGAGCCTTTTGCAGTAAATGGGCAAAACTTTGGCAGGGGCTCAGTAATCATTACTAAAAAAGGAAATGCTGTTTTTGGAAACACACTTTGGAAAGAGGTAGCAGCGGTGTGTAATGAAAACAAAGTAAAAATGAATGAAGTAAATACAGGCATGGTGCAAAAAGGTTTTGATTTTGGTAGCGATTTAATACATGCCCTTATAGCGCCAAAAGTTGCAATGCTTACCGGCGAAGCTGTAAGCTCTACAGCAGCAGGAGATGTATGGAGTTTTTTTGATAATGAATTAAACTATAAGCTTACTTTAATTAATGCTACAGATTTTAATAGAATAGATTGGAGTGATATAGATGTATTGATATTACCGGATGGATATTACCGTTTTTTGAATGATAAAGAATCGTCTGCACAATTTAAACAATGGATAGAAAAAGGCGGAAGGGTAATAGCTTTAGAAAATGCTGCAGCACAATTAACTAAGCAGGACTGGAGTATATTAAAGTCAAAAACTGAGGATGAAGATAAAAGTAAAGAAAAAAATAAAGATGAGTATGCCGACCTGCAGCCTTTTGAAAACAGGGAAAGAGGGCCGCTTGCAAACAGTACGCCTGGAGCAATTTTTAAAGTAGATGTTGACAATACGCACCCATTAATGTATGGCTACCCATCTTATTATTATACATTAAAAATGGATGATAATGTGTATGAGTTTATGAAAGATGGCGGCTGGAATGCCGGAGTAATGAAAAAAGAAAATCAAATGTCCGGCTATGTGGGGTATAAATTAAGCCCCCGGCTAAAAGATGGATTATTATTTGGTGTGCAGGATTTGGGAAATGGTAATATCACTTACCTCAGCGATAATGTATTGTTTAGAAATTTTTGGGAAAACGGAAAACTTATGTTTTGCAACGCAGTATTTATGGTGGGGCAATAAAATTACTTCTTTGTAATTTTAATGATTAAAACAATTTATCCCGGTTTTTAAAAAAGAAAAGCTATTGTGCATTTATTAGTTGAAAATAACGTCTGCACAGTATTGCAGCACTGCAAATGATGCAAAAAAGGGCGCACTTATTATGAAATGCACCCCTGGCTAATTAAATACATTGAAGAAAATATTCTTCCACTAAAAGGATAATGAATGGCCGAAATTTTACAAACCCAACGCTTATATCTTAGGGAATTTACAAACAATGATGCAGCATTTATTGTAACATTATTAAACTCAGCCACTTTTTTAAAATTTATTGGCGACAAAAAGGTAAGAACATTATCAGAGGCAGAAAACTATTTGACCAACGGGCCTATAAAAAGTTATGCCGAAAATGGCTTTGGCCTTTGGCTCTATGGCCTAAAAGAAACTAATAAACCAATAGGCATGTGCGGCCTTATAAAAAGAGATACGCTTGCCGATATTGATATTGGCTATGCCATGCTGCCTGCGTATGAAAATAAAGGCTATGCATTAGAAATTAGCGAGGCTACTCTTAACTATGGTAAAACCAAATTGGGCATTAATCGCATTATTGCCATTACCAGCAAAGAAAATATACGCTCCGCAAGACTGCTGAATAAAATTGGCTTACATTTTGAAAAAAACATACAGCTTGGCGAGGGAAAAGAAGAGTTGATGCTGTTTGGATAAACTGCGCTAATTTTGCTTTGGAAAAAGATGATAGAAGTTGATTAGTCGAACGGAGCGTCGCCACTACGGCTGATACATGCAGTATGCCGGTTATCAAAATAAAAAAACAATGTCTGAAGCATCCCAAACATTTTTAGCAAAAGCCACTGTAAAAGCTGCCGACCTGGAGCACAGGCGCAAAATAAATTTTAACATGGGCAGGTACAATGCTGCGGTACCAAAAGGAAAAGAGCAGTTTGCAAATTTGCACCTGGCAAGAGAAAGGGCCAAAAATATAAAATGGCGTGCTATAGAAACACTGGACAAGCAGTTAGAAGAATTTGAATTGAATTTTAGCAAAAGAGGCGGCAAAGTAATTTGGGCCGAAAACTCACAGCAAGCCATAGACGAAATTTTAAAAATATGTAAAGAAAAAAACTGTAAAACCCTTGTGAAAAGCAAGAGCATGGTTACAGAAGAAATACACTTAAACAAAGCACTGGAGGCGAATGGTATTGAAAGTATTGAAACAGACCTGGGCGAATACATACAGCAACTGGATGATGAGCCGCCATACCATATTGTAACACCTGCCATGCACAAGAGTAAAGAGGATGTTGCAAAATTATTTGCAGAAAAATTGGGCACCAGCCCTACACTTAGCCCCGAAGAGTTAACGCAGGTAGCCCGTGAAATTTTGAGAAAAAAATATGTGCAGGCAGAAGTTGGTGTAACGGGAGCTAATTTTATTATCAGCGATATTGGTGCCATTGCCGTTACCGAAAACGAAGGCAATGGCAGGCTTAGCAGCTCTTTCCCTAAAACACATATTGCCATAGTAGGGATAGAAAAAATGATTCCTTCCATTACAGACCTCGCCTTGTTTTGGCCACTGTTAAGCACTTTTGGCACGGGTCAAACTGTAACTGTTTATAATAGCATCATAAGTGGCCCCCGGCAGCCCAACGAGGCTGATGGCCCTGATGAAATGTATGTGATACTTTTAGACAATGGCCGTACCAATATTTTAAAAAATCCTAAACAAAGAGAAAGCCTTTATTGTATTAGATGCGGGGCATGCCTTAATGCCTGCCCGGTGTATAAAAATATTGGCGGCCATACGTATGGCGTTACTTACAGCGGGCCTATTGGCAGCGTGCTTACGCCAAATATGCAAGGTATGGCCGAGTATAAGCACCTCAGCTATGCCTCCTCACTTTGTGGCAACTGCACCGAAGTATGCTCAGTAAAAATAAATTTGCATGAGCTCTTGCTTTATAACCGAAGCGAATCTGTAGATGAAGGTTACACAACCTTTACAGAAAAAGCAGCATGGAAAATGTGGAAAATAGCAAGCCTGAGCAGAAAAATGATGAACCTCGGAAATGGTAAATTAAAAAATAAAGTTGTCAACAGCCTGTTTAAAGATTGGACAAAACACAGAAGCGACCTGCACTTTAGCCAAAAAACATTTAACGAGCTATGGAAAGAAAAAAATAAAATTTAATACTGAATTTTAAACAAATAACCTGCTGATAGCAGGTTACTCTTTTATTAGTAAGGCTACATTTTATTATGATACTAATTTATGCAAATACAAGCACCCTGCGCCTACAGTATATTTGTCAATTTATTTTTAAAGAACAACTGGGTGTTACCTATAGCCTTACGGTAGATGCTGATGGATTTGAAAAACACGATGGGCCAAAAATTAATTACAGCAATAAATCTTTTTTGGAGCCTTACCCCGGGTTTAAAATTCAAAATACTTCTTTGCTATTTGAAGATAAGATAATTCAACATACAATAGAATGCTTTGATACAAAGCATTACAAAGCATTTTTTAAAACTACCGGTAGTGATTTTGCATTTGACATATTTGCAGCAAGCTTTTATTTGATAAGCCGATACGAAGAGTACTTACCGCATGAGCTTGATGTATATGGGCGCTATGCACATGAAAATGCTCTTGCATTTAAGCAGGGGTTTTTAAATAAACCGCTGGTAAATATCTGGCTGACGGATTTTGCAGCCTGTTTACAACAAAAATTTCCATCATTAAAAATTAAACTGCCTTCATTTAATTATTTGCCCACTTATGATATTGATATAGCATGGTCGTATAAAAGTAAGGGCCTGTTAAGAAACATTGGCGGCTTTATAAAAGCGCCTTCTGCCAGCAGGATAAAAGTATTGCTGGGGTTAAATACAGACCCGTTTGACAGCTACATGTTTTTAAATGCATTGCATGATGAGTATGGATTAAAACCTGTGTATTTTTTTTTGGCGGCTACCTGGGGCAGCCTTTACGATAAAAATATTTCTCCCTACAGTAATGGTATGTGGCAACTGATAAAGCAACATGCTAAAAAATATACAATTGGGGTACACCCATCATGGAAGAGCAACGAAAATGTGGCCATCATAAAAAAAGAAAAGAAAATATTAGAAACGGCCGGAAATGTAATGATACACAAATCGAGGCAACATTATATAAAACTTACTTTGCCCATTACTTACCAAAACCTGTTAGATGCTGGTATTAATGAAGATTATTCGATGGGTTATGGAAGCATCAACGGTTTTAGGGCATCTGTAGCTTCCTCTTACCTGTGGTATGATTTATCTGCTGAAAAAATTACCAACTTAAGAATACAGCCTTTTTGCTTTATGGATGCCAACTGCTACTACGAGCAAAAGCAGGATAGCCGGCAAGCCTTTGATGAATTATTATATTATTTTAATTGCTGTAAACAATATGGCGGGCAGATGATTACTATTTTTCACAATAATTTTTTAGGAACCGATAAGCAATTTGCCGGATGGAAAGAGATGTATCAACAATTTATTGCTCAGGCTCAGCAATAAGTTTTTTCTGATTTTTTTTAATACTATAATTTACTAAAAACACCCCCAAAAGAGTTACCACAGAGCCCAATAAAATATTTGCAGTAAGCTTTTCATTGATAAACATGGGAGCAAGCAGCATGGCTACCAGTGGATTGATATATGCATACAAAGAAGCAATGGCTGTAGGCAATTTTTTCATAGAGTAAATAAATGCCATAAAGCTTAAGATAGAACCAATTGCTACAAGGTAAATGATTACAAGCCATACCTTAAAGGGGATAAGATGCAATGGCATCAAGGGCTGTACAGCTTCAGAAAATAAAAATAAAAACACAGAGCTTATGAGCATTTGCCAGCCGGTAGAATAATAAGGATCCATATTCACACTGTTTCGGGCAGTAAAAATTGCCCCAAAGCTCCAGGATAGCATGGCAATAACTGAAAGCAAAACACCCCAATTAAAATGGGGAGAATTGTTGTGGAAAATATTTTCTTTAAAAACAATAGCAATGCCTGCAATGCCAAGAAAAAATCCGGTAAGCGTTAAGGCTGTCATTTTTTTTGCTTTAAAAAAAATTCTTTCAATCAACACTAAGCTAAGCGGAAACAAGGCGCCGATTAAGGCACTTAAGCCGGCGGGGATATAATTTAAACTCATGGTGCTAAGCCCATTTGCAAATACAAACATCAGCATGGCCATTACTGTAAGCCAGCCAAATTGCCTGGAGGTAGGCAGGGGAAATTTTTTTACGGTAATAAAATATGCTACCAAAATAATGCCTGCCAACAACTGGCGTATGGCAGCCATTTGCAAAGCGGGAATGCTGCTAATGCCAATTTTGCTAGCTACCCATGTAGTGCCCCAAAAAAAACTTGTGATAACCAAAGCCAGGTATCCTTTATTATTAATGGAGGTGGATGGCATAAAAAATTACTTAATGTTTAAAGTGCCTGCTGCCCGTAATGACCATTGCTAAATTATTTTCTTTGCAAAAGTTAATGCTGTCTGCATCTCTTATGGAACCACCGGGTTGTATAAATGCAGTAATGCCCGCCTCATGTGCAATTTTTACGCAATCATCAAAAGGGAAAAATGCATCACTGGCAAGCAAAGCACCTTCTAAATTAAAATTAAATTGTTTGGCCTTATCCAATGCCTGGCGCAAAGCATCTATCCTGCTGGTTTGCCCACAGCCTTTGCCTATCAGTTGTTTATTTTTTACCAATGCAATGGCATTGCTTTTTAAATGCTTGCAAACAATATTGGCAAACTGTAAAGATTCTTTTTCTTCATCGGTTGTTTGCCTGCCGCCTACCTCTTTCCATTCTGCATAATTGCCTTCATCATTTTGCTGCATCAATATGCCATTTAGTATGGTTTTATTTTGCATAAGCGGCAATGTTATTTCTTTTAGCTGAAGTAAAATCCTGTTCTTTTTTGATTTTAATTTTTCTAAAGCATCTGCATTAAAAGAAGGGGCAATGAGTACTTCAAAAAACAATTCATTAATAGCGGCGGCAGTTTGTAAATCTATGGCGCCATTACAAACCAATACTCCACCAAAAGCGCTTTCGGGGTCGCCGGCTATGGCTTTATCCCAGGCATCTTTTACACTGTTAGCCTGGGCTATGCCGCATACATTTGTGTGCTTAATGATGGCAAAAGTGGTATGGGTAAACTCTTTTATCAAATGCACTGCCGCATCTACATCTACCAAATTGTTGTAAGAAAGTTCTTTGCCATTTAACTGTTCAAACACTTCTTCTAAATTGCCAAAAAAACCTGCCTGTTGATGTGGATTTTCGCCATAGCGCAATACTTTTTTTTCTTTATTAAATGGAGTATCTGCTACCATATTATTAAAGTATGAGGAGATGGCATTGTCGTAAGCAGTACATACATCAAAAGCCTTTATGGCAAATAGGCGTCGTTGCTCTAAACTGGTTTCGGCATGTTGGGTTTTTAAAATATCTTCCAGCAAGGCATAATCTTTTTTAGCTGCTACTACCACTACATCCCTGTGGTTTTTAGCTGCCGCCCTTATCATTGAAGGGCCGCCAATATCTATTTTTTCTATAATTAAATTTTCGTCTTTTGTAGATTTTACAGTTTCTTCAAAGGGGTATAAATCTACTATAACCAAATCCATTTCGGGGATATTGAATTGCTTCATTTCAGCAAGGTGCGTATCATCATTGCGCTTGCCAAGTATGCCGCCAAATACAGATGGGTGAAGCGTTTTTACTCTTCCTCCTAAAATGGATGGATAGCCGGTAAGAGATTCTACCGGGATGCATTTTACACCCAGTTGCTCAATAAAAGTTTGCGTGCCACCTGTGCTGTAAATTACTACGCCTGCCTTATCAAGCAAGTGAATAATATTTTCAAGGCCGTCTTTATAAAATACTGATATAAGAGCCGATGATATCTTTTTTTGCATGGCGATAAGAATGGTTTAAAAAATAAATAATTTTTGAAGCAGCCCTTAAAGCTACTCTGCATCCATTATAAAAGCACCTTGTGCCGGTGTAGAATGGAAGCGCAAAAGTAAATGTTCGCACTCTTTTTTCCAGTTTTCAATTTTCCACAAACTGTTAGATGCGTCAAAAACCACTACCGACGGGCTTATGGCATTGGTGATATCTTCTATTTTGATAGCAGGATTTTTTGAAATAAGCAGCATATCAACTTTAATTTTTTTAAAAACAGGCTGCAACTTTAGGCTGCTGTTGATGAAGATGCATTTTTTATTGCCCAATTGCCAATACAGGTTTTTATGATAGAGCGCCTCAAGCGTATCAGCTTTGTCTGTTTGAAATAAAACCCGGGAAGGCTTTAAATGAAAATTTTGCAGCACTGCATCTAATTGCATCAGACTGTCTCCTACAAAGTAAAATTTGTTTTTGTACACAAAATCCACCGCCTGATACCTTGGCACATTGTACACAATAATTTTTTGCTGATGCATTTTACTATAAGTAGCATAAAACTGTAAAGTCACAAATGCTATGGCACAAATCATACTGCATAGCAGGGCTGTTTTTATTTTGTACAATAGCCAGGCGCAACATCCAAATACGAGGCCATATAACAGCCAGGTACTTAAAGAAGTGGCATATATTTTATCCAATACCGAAAAAGAAAAGCTATTAAATGTAGTAATAATAAAATTCATAAGCCAAAGCAGGCCATAGCAAACTTTGCCAACAAGCGCAGCAATAAAAGGCTGCCATGATACTGCCACTAAAAAAATTTCTGCAAACAGCACCAGGGTTGAGAGTGGTACAATAATCAGGTTGGTTACTAAAAACAAATTTGGAAATTGATGAAAATAAAAAATGCAAATGGGGAAAGTAATAATTTGTGCGGCAATTGTAATACTCATCATTTCCCATATTTTTTGAAGCCATTTATTTTTTATAAACCACAAGTGATAAATGGGCTTCTGCAACCATACAATACCATACACGGCAAAATAACTTAACCTAAAGCCTACATCCCACAAAAAATATGGGTTATATGCCAGGAGTAAAAATGCAGATGCCGCCAGAGAGTTATAAACAGATGCCTGCTTAAAAAAATTGCTGCCAATTAAAATACAGGTAAACATTACTGCACTTCGCAATACTGATGCCGATGCGCCGGTTAAAATAGCAAATAACCACAGGCAAATTAAAATGAGAGTAACCCTGATGAATATGGAATTTTTAATATAAGGAAGCCGTGTAAATATCCAGAGCAGCAATACATAAATTAGCCCCAAATGCAGGCCGGATATAGCTATTACATGCACTACACCTGTATTGCTGTAAGCTTGTACCAGGTCTTTATCCAAATCTTCTTTGTAGCCTATCAATAGCGCTTCTGCAATACCTGTTGTGTTTTTATTGCCCGGTAAATATTTTTTTAAACATCCAATAATATATTTTTGAGCAGAAAAAATGCTGGAATAAAATACGTTAACTGAAGACTGATGAAGGGGCAAATAATCGGCCGGGGATAAATATACACTGTAATATAAACCCTGAAACCCTGCATAACGCTCATAATTAAATGCACCGGGATTGCCTGAATTTTTAATTTTTTGCAAAGGCGCATTTATTAAAATCTTGTCGCCATATTTTAATAAACTTGCCGTTTCTGTCTTTTTAAAATACAATAATATTTTTCCGTTTACTGCATAGCTTTTGCCTTCTTTGAATAATGTTTCTACCAGGCCATCAGCTTTATAGGAGTTACTTTTTTCAATTAATGGCTCATTTATTTTAACTATCAGGGTAGATGGCTCTGCGTACAAATGCCCGTACCAGTTTTGTTGATGCCTTGCATCTTGCAGCCAGGTAATCAACAATGCCATTGAAGCAATAAGAAAATTTAGTACAACCCCCTGAAGCCAGGCCAGCTTAAACCTTAGCCTGAAAGAGAGCGTGTAAAAAGCAAAAAAACTGACGGTAAAAATTATAATGCTTGCTGCGATGAAAGCTACAGAAAATTGTAAATACCATTGCAATACAATACCTGCAATCAGTGGTATGATAAGCCTGATAAAAGGCGCTTGTTTCCAAACAGGTATGGCATAGCTTGCTTTCATAATGGACTTTTCACTATGAAAATACAATTATGATTTAATAAAAAAGAAGAGTTTAAACCCTAAATTTTATTCCGGCTCCCGAATACCAAGCAAGGCAAAAAATTCCTGCTTTTCAAGCTCTTTTACCTCTCCGGGGTACATATTGTTTAAATACATATTGCTGATTGAAAGCCGTATAAGCCTTTGGCATCGGTGCTTTGCAGCCAATACCATTTTGCGTACCTGCCGGTATTTACCTTCGGTTAAAGTAATGAGCAACCAGGTATGCGGATATGCATCTCTGCGATCGGTAGCAAATTTATAGAGCGCTTCAGGTTTTTCTACTATTTCTATGCTTGTTGGCTTTGCCGTATAATATTCACCATCTTTTATGCGAATAGGTATGCCTTCTTTTAATTTACTAAATGTTTCCGGTGTTATTTTGTTTTGCACCATCACCAGGTAACTGCGTTTATGCGGCTGCGTTGCCAAAAATAATAAACGGGTAACTCTTTTATCGGTAGTTAATATTAATAGCCCTTCGGAGTCTTTATCAAGCCGGCCTACGGCATGTGTGCCCTCGGGAAAATCAAAATTAAGATTGCCCAGTAAGCCTACAGCATGTGTGCTTACAAACTGTGAAACTATACCTGCAGGTTTATTAATAATGAAGTAGCGGTAAGATAATTGAGCGGGCATTGATACGCTTAGGTAAATGATGAGTAAAGGTATGCTGTACAAGTGAGTGACACAACAATGTACAGAAGAATTACAAATGTGTCTTGTCCTAAAATAACTTCCGGTTGGTGATGACAGCAACCGGTAAATAACAGTTTTGTGTAAACCTATTTTAGGACAAGACAGATTGATGATTGTTGTCCGAATGCCCCCGGTGCGTTTCCCCACGCCGGAATAAAACATAATGCAGGTTCGTGAAGAAACGAACTTCGGCGGAGATGCTTTTTATTCCTCATACTACTTATTTTTTACAGCAGCCTTGTAACTTTTCTATTTTCTATCAGTCAAATTGTTAAAAATTGTTTTTACCTTTTTAAATTTTTAACCAATGTATTTGACTTTATTATTGGCACTCTCGCTTTTGGCGCCTGTTAAAAATACATCGCCTGTAGTTAGCACCGATACCGGCATGTACTTTCCTCCCGTTTCCGGCAACAGTTGGGAAACCGTTTCCCCGGCATCGTTGGGATGGAATGTAAATGCCATTCAACCTTTAAAAGATTTTCTTGCTCAAAAAAATTCTAAATCATTTATCATACTGATAAATGGAAAAATTGCCATGGAAGAATATTTTAACGGGCAAACAGCCACCGACCCCTGGGAATGGAACAGCGCCGGTAAAACTTTAGTATCTGCTACTACCGGTATAGCATCGCAAGAAGGCTTACTCAATATCAATAATAAAGTATCTGACTATTTAGGTACCGGCTGGACCAATATGCCATTAGAAAAAGAAAATCTTATTACGGTAAGAAACCTCTTAACAATGACCTCGGGGCTCGACAGTAAAAAACAATTTATAATTAAAAAAAATTTAGACTGGGTAGCCGATGCCGGCACAAGATGGTCATATAGCAATGTGTTTCAAAAACTGATGGATGTAATAGCGGATGCAAGCCACCAGGGCTTTGAAACCTATTTCAACGAAAAAATTAAAAACAAAATAGGGATGGATGGCTATTGGAGATTTGGCCTGATATATAAAATTTATCACAGCTCGGCAAGAAGCATGGCGAGGTTTGGGTTACTGGCTTTAAACAATGGTAAATGGGAAAATGAACAAATCATACAGCAAAATTATTTAAGCAGCGCCACTCAAACATCGCAATACCTAAACCCTTCTTACGGGTACTTATGGTGGCTAAATGGTAAATCAAAATATATGCTTCCCGGCTCTCAAAATGTGAATGACGGGGCGATTGTATCAAACGCCCCTGCAGATATGTATGCAGCCATGGGGGCAAAAGATCAGCGTCTTTATGTAATACCGTCTAAAAAAATGGTGATTGTAAGAATGGGTGAGTCATCTAACCCAGGCAATCGAAGCTTTGCCGTGTCTGGCTTTGATAAAGCGCTGTGGGAAAAAATAAATGCAGTGATAAATAAATAAAATAAAACATTTCAGCTTTTGTAAAATATTTAAACCATAACTATCCGACATTTTTTATTGCCCCTTTTTGAAAATTGATTAAGGGAACTAAAATTAATTTTATGAAACGCTTATCTTATTTACTGGAAACCACATGCCTATTTTTTGCGATAGCAATAAGTAGTTGTGATAAAAATACAAATCAAAGCATACCCGAGCCACCCGTGCTCAACATAAGCCCATCGCCGGCGCCAATTTCTGTGCCGTCGGGCGCAAAATTTTATAGCAATGTTAGTTATGATAATTACCCCGAAACAGTATTTGATATTTTCGTTCCGGCATCGGGGCATCCAACAGGCTTATTAATCAAAATACATGGTGGTGGTTTTCGTGGCGGCGATAAATCTGACAACTATTCCAATAAAGGAGTTAACAATGAAATTAGTACCTACCTTTTAGATACAATTGCCGTAGCAAATTTAAATTATCGCTTACTACAACCTACAAATGAAAATGAAGGGGTGTTGAAACCTCTTAATGATTGCAAAAGAGCCTTACAATTTATCAGGTATTACTGCCAATTTTTTAATATTGATAAATCGAAAGTGGTATTACAAGGAGGCTCTGCAGGCGCAGGTACCAGCTTATGGATTGGCTTAAATAATGATATGGCTAATAGCAATGCTACCGACCCAATAGAAAGAGAATCAACAAAAGTAAAAGGCATCGTTGCAAACACTACCCAATCTACCTATGATGTATTGAGCTGGCCTACGGCAGTATATTCAGTTTATCCCGCCCTTACATTAGATTCTATGATAACCATTCTTAGCCCCGAGCTGCTAATGGGTTTTTATGGCATCAGTGATACAAGCCAGCTTTTTTCTCCTGCTATTACAGCTTACCGGGCAAAAGTAGATATGCTTGCAATGATGTCTGCCGACGACCCCGAAATTTATGTAGCTACAGACAGCTTTGATAACGTCTTCCCTAATTCGATCGGGCTATTAGAACATCATCCTTTGCAATCAAAAGCTGTGATGGACAGGGCCATTCAAGCCGGCATTCCTGTAAAAGCATACATACCAAAATTAGGGATTGATAATACCAATGGTGAATCGGCACAAAATTTTGTAAGAAGAAAACTTAAAAATTAAGCCTAAGAAACTTCATTTTATTACACCTATAATTTATATATGAAAATCTCAATTTTTTTACTCAGTTCAATAATCATTTTACACCCAAGAGTAAACTCTCTAAATTATCTGAATGCAAGTATTGACATCAACACAAATCATATTTTTAAATCATCAACTGAGTTTCCAAATGCAGCAGATATCCCTGCTACAGGCAAAACTGTAACACCTGAAATGTATGGAGCTATTGGCGATGGCACAGAGCATAAACTTTCAGAAAAATATAAAACCCTGGCAGAAGCACAAAAGGTATATCCGGGTGTTGTGGATTTAAATATTACAATTGATGGCGCAGCTTTTCAAAAAGCAGTGGATATGGCATCTCTCGATAATGGAGAAGTATTGGCAGAAAAAAATTATGTTACAAATTCACCCATTGTTATGAAGGACAATGTGATTGTTGACGGCAATAATAAAGGCAGTTTGAAAAATGACAGGTCAAGAGGTAAAATGCTGGCATGGGCATTTTTATTTGGCGACCATGCACCCTATGGTTTTAATAAAGAACAAAATAATGGCGCCGGTTATACATTTTATGATGTAAAAGAATCTATGAAGGTGGGCCAAAATTATTTGACTTTATCAAATCCTGCTGATGCTTCTTCTTTTAAAAAAGATCAAATTGTAATGGTTGTTTCATCTTTTAAGAGAAACATGAATATTTCAAAAGTAAAGTTGCCATTTCATATTACTATGTGCAAGATTACTCAAATTGAGGGAAGTAAATTATCATTTGAATATCCATTTGATGAAAATGTAGATTCAGTTCAGATAAGCGCTAATGGTAATTATGATAATCATACCGGGATTAATTTTGGAGGCGTGCAGAATGTTACTTTAAGAAATATGACAATTGATGCGACGCAGATTTCGGGAAGTGAATATGCATATAAATGTCATATAGACAACATAAAATTAATTGGTGGCGTTAGGTTGGTGGGTATGAATGCGATGGCCTATTCTACCTTCACTAATATAACAGGTACTTTTTCATGGAGAGGTATTGAAATTAAAACGGGTTCGCATAATTTACTTGTTAAAAATATTCATGGCACTTACCAGCCTATAGAAGGGTATCCGCAACCTGTAGATGCAATTTCTATTGGCCAATATAACAGAAGTGTTACCGTGGATAGTTTTGATTTTAATTTTGGCAATAGCAGCCCGAAAATATCTACAATAAATTTCCGATCCCGTAAAGTTGTTATCTCGAATGGAACAATCACATGCCCTAACCTAACCAATCCTTTTGTAAAGTTTTATAACGAACATTATATTGATAACCCGTCATTTGGTTGCTATGGCAATACCCTAAAAAATGTAAGATTTACTGCTGGTGAAAACATGAATACTCTATTTGAAATGGGTGATGGGGCTGGCATAAATAAAGACAAGCCAAAAGATAACTGGGTAACACAGAAAAAAATGGCTCATAGGGCAAAGCCAGTTGATAAAGATGATGATAAAGATATGTCTGAAATATTTGATGCTGTAAAAACTGCAGATGTACCTCCTCAAGCAAATATTATTGAAAACTGTATCTTTCATGGTGGCGGGTTACATTCCAAAATAAAGCTAAATAGCGGTAAGAAAAATATTATACGCAATTGTGATTTTCAAAATGCGTCCATTAAAGTATCAAACAATTTTGAGTCTGAAAATACTTTGCAAAATAACATTTTAAAAGAAGTGAGCCCTGGCAGAATGAATCGTCAAAAACAATAATTAGCTTTTCTTATTTCATTGTACTATAAAAATAATGTTGCCAATAAAAATTAATCCGATTTTTTTAATGAGTGTATTTTAAATTTTTACTGATTGATGAATTGAGCAAAGCCTTACCAATGTTATAAAAGAAATAAATGGAATACCAACACTAAATAGTAATAAAAATGAGAACTGTTTTGAAATTTATATCGGGTATAATTGTATTGTCATTAATTTTTTCCTGCAGAAAAAGTGAAAACATTCCTGCATCCCAGCCACCTACGCCCAGGTATCCAACAGACACTACACAATTTGGAGCCATGTTTGCAGACATAAGTAGTGCACAGGATAAGATAAATATTCTTACACAGCTACATGTAAAAACCACACGTATGACCCTGTCTATGGATACCTGGAATGGCCAAAACACAAACCTGGAAATCCTACAGAATGCAGGATACAAAGTACTGCTGAATGTGTACTGGAAAAAAATAAATGAAGATAGCATCAAAACGCCCCAGCCTTTTCCTACCGGAACTGAGTTAGATATATACCGCTCTAAAATGAATGAGATATTGACGAAATATAAACCCGAAATTTTACTGGTAGAAAATGAAGAGCTGGTTTTAAAATTCCACTCCGGCGATATAAGTGACTATTTAAATATGCTGAAAGTAGCTGTAGAAGTAGCTCACAGCAAAGGGATAAAAGTTTCCGATGGTGGCATTACCAATCCACAAATTAGTTTATTAGTGTACAATTACCTGCTTAACCAAAATAAAGTAGATGAGGCCAACCAATATGCAAATGCAACCATGAATGCGCAGGTATATGCATTTGCTCATAATCAGGACACAAGTTCAGATCTTGGAAAGAAACTGCTTCAAGCCCAAAAACTGGTTGCCGGGCTACCTGGTACTAATATTGATTATGTAAACCTGCATTGGTACGAACAAATGGGCAGCTCAGCAAGTTCTTCAAGCACTACCAACGCCGTTACCAACGGCCAACTTTACCAGCCTGTAAATTATTTAACTAAAATTATTGGAAAGCCAGTTATTATAGGAGAATGCGGACAAATTGATGCCGATTCATCACTCACTACTTCTATGTTAGACGAAATTGCGAAAACAGGCACTCCTTATGTAATATGGTTTAGTACTAATAATGGTACAACTAAAGCGCTGAATAGTGGTAATAGCCTATTGCCGGCAGGGTACGCTTTTGTGAAGTTTATTGATCAGTATTAAATTTGCAATACCTTTCATAAACATTTTTTGAAAGTATAAAAACATTTATGAAAAAAATACTCATCAAAAACGGAAAAGTATTTACCGGAGATTATAATGACAAAGCTACCGTGCAGGATATTTTAATATCTGATGCCGGCGAAATTTTGGAAGTGAAACCCAATATTGAAGCAGAAGTATTGGAAGTGATAGATGCCAGTGGAAAATGGGTAATGCCGGGTTTTATAGATACGCATACGCATTACGATGCAGAAGTGATTGCTTCACCGGGATTGAAAGAATCGGCAAGGCATGGCGTAACTTCCATTGTGCTGGGAAGCTGCTCTGTATCCGCTTTATACAATAATGCATTAGATACTTCGGATAGTTTTACAAGAGTAGAAGCCATACCACGGGATGTAATGCTTCCCTTACTGGAAAAAGAAAAATCCTGGTCCACATCAAAAGGCTGGCTTGATTTTATAGAACAAAAACCATTGGGTATTAATGTAGCATCTTTTGTAGGCCATTCAGATTTACGAATAAGGGCCATGGGCATCAGCCGTTCGCTAAGTGAAAATGAAAAGGCCACTGATGATGAAAAAAACCTGATGACAACATTGCTAACCGAAGCACTGGATGAAGGTTTCTTAGGTTTATCCACGATGGATAATCCCTGGGATAAGATGGATGGCGAAAAATATTGGTCGCACAAAACGCCTTCTTTCTATTCTTCATGGAAAGAGAGAAAGCCATTGATTGATTTGCTGAGAAAACGTGGCGCCATTTTACAAGGCGCTCCTAATTTAGTAACCCGTGTAAGTGCATTTAATTATGCCATGGCTAGCTCAGGGTTTTTCAGAAAGCCATTAAAGACCACCATGATTGCCATGATGGATTTAATTGGCGACCGTTATATTTATCCATTGGTGGCCACACTTTCCGGTATTTTTAATAGAGGGTTTAATGCAAACTTCAGGATGCAAAGTCCACCGGTGCCTTTTACAGTTTATTATGATGGTGTGGATTCTGTAATGTTTGAAGAGTTCCCTTCGGGCGAGGCATTGAGGCACCTGGCAAAAAATTTAGACCAGCGAAATGAATTGATTCGCAACAAAGATTTTAGAACAAGTTTTAAAAAAGAAATCAAGAAAAAATTTGCTCCCAAAGTTTGGCACCGGGATCTTAGCATTGCCTATATTTTAAAATGCCCTGACAAAAGCCTCATTGGAAAAAACTTTTTTCAAATTTCGGAAGAAAGAAAGGAACATCCGGTAGATACTTTTTTAGATTTGGTGGTAGCGTATGATAAAGAAATTACCTGGACCACTACTATTGCCAACGACCGGATAGAAAAATATAAAAAGCTTTATAACAGCCGCAATAATATCATCAGTTTTTCTGATGCAGGCGCCCACCTGAACAATATGGCTTTTTATAATTACCCATTGCAGATGATAAAGCGGGTGCAGCATTCAATTGAAAATGGCGCACCCATCATGTCGATGGAAAAATGTATCTGGCGATTAACAAAAGAGCAAACAGACTGGTTTGCTGTAAATACCGGGTACTTGTCGCCGGGCAAGCCTGCCGATATTTGTATTTTAGATCCTGCGCATCTTTCTTCAGTAGTAGATGAAGTAAGCGCTGCGCCTATTGAAGAATTTGATGGCTTTGAACGGTTGGTAAACCGTAATCCCAAAACGGTTTCGCATGTGTTGGTAAATGGAAACATTATTTTTCAAAATGATGCATTTGTGGATGGTTATGGCACTACCAAAAAATTTGGACGATTTTTAAAGAAAGAAAATATTGCATAATAATCCATTCCTTTTTAACCAATGCATTGCCACATTGCTTTCATACCCTGTTTGAAAAAAGGGCTCCATTTAGCAATTTGTTTTTACGATAAAAGCTGTACACGGTTTACATTTTCCTGATCTGAAGTGTGAGAATTGATTAGGTTGATGTTTGCATCTAATCAGTAAATTTTACAAAATGAAGAAGCACTAATTGAAAACATACATAAAAAAGATACAGGTATTTTATTTTATATTTTTTTTTAAATAAAACATACTAATTCTTTTCAAAAGGCAAATCAAAACTACCATCAGTGATGGTTACAGTGTCGCCTCCATCCTGTTCATCAGCCTTATAAGTTCCAGAAAAAGTTCCTTTAACACGGTTGGCATCTATGCTGGAAATGGTTATTGTTACAGAAACAGCATAATGATTCCTGTAAGTTTTTCCATCCATATAAGAAGCCTCTTTTGTTTCTTTGTCAAGATTCCCGGAAGGAGAAGGGGTGGAATTATTAATAGATGTAGTTCCGCTATTAGCTATTTTAAAATTAAATACGGTGCTGCTGTTAGTTGTAACTTCTATCTTCAACATCCCGTTTGCAGCATCATTGCTTACTTCATTGATAAACAAATTAGATTGTTGTACATAATTGCGTGCATCAATGTGCTTTCCATTGACGGTGTAGGAAAATATTCCATGTGTGCCTGATAAATTTTTATCTATGGCATTATCATTTTCCTGGGAAGAAGTTGTTTTTGAATCTTGTGTGCTTGCTTTGTCTGTTGCTGAATTTGAATTACAGGAAAATAAAAATATTAAGCAAGTGAGGAGATAGAATAATCGGCGTGTCATCATTTTTGATTTAAAATAATTTAGAATATTTATTCCGGTTTTATATTACCGGTGGAAAAAGGGATATCAAATTTTCCATCTGTTACGGTCACTTCTTTTTTTGTACCATTGGGTGTATCTACACCTAAGAGAAATTTTCCGGAAAAAGTACCGGTTATATTTTTATCATTTACTGAAATTATATTTACTGTAACATCCTCTGCTCCATAGCGGGAATTATCTCCGCCCTGAAAATCAAGCGTTATATCAAAGGGCTGGTCGTCACGGTCTTTTTTAGTAAATGCGCCTGTTTTATCAGGAACAGAAAACCTGAAAGAATAGGCCATATCTCCTTTTTTGTCAGAATACAGAAAAAATAATAACCGCTTTCCTGAATTATCTGCTGTGGGATAAATGAACGCAGTGTTTTGTAATTGCAACTCATCAATAGCGCCACCGCTTATGGCCTCACCATCTATCGTTGCAGAGAAGCTACCTTGTGCTGAAGAATTTTTAGAAGACGCTGATTCGCTGTTGCCGGCATTCCCGGAAGCTTTGCTATTATTGCTGTTGCAGGCGGTAGTAGTAGCGATTAATAAAATTGATATAACGAACAGTAAATGTTTCATGTTATTTTATTTTGAGTTTAAAGAATTTTAGTTTGAGTATGGTGGCTACGAGATCCGGAATGTTTTCAAGTCAACTAATGGCTTCCAAATTTGAAAATCGGCAAATCAAATTTTCCATCTGTTACTTTTTTTGTAGCATTTGGAATTTCTACACCAAAAAGAAATTTTCTGCAAAAATTCCCTTTAAGAGGCTCTCTCGTTTATAAAAGCCACAATGCCATTTATTATTCTGGCTCTTATACCATCATTAAATATTGAATTATTTCGTTCCAATATTATTTAGAGTCATCTTTGTTTTCTATTGATTTACCGGTTTCGGATAGCGTCTTCTGCAAATCCCCTTTTAAAGAATCAAATGATGTTCTTATATTGTCAGAAGTCGAACGAAAAAGCCATGCCCCGCCTGTAATAACTATGGCAGATATGGCTGCTATCCATAAACCAAAACTGATTCCATAACTGCCAAAGCCGGGTACATTATCCATGCCAAGTCCACTGGTTGCTGATAAAAAACTGATAATAAAATAACCGGTGATAACTAAATTAACTATGCCGGAAAAAAGAACAATGAGCCATGACTTGCCCGGCAGATTTTTTTGTGCATCTCCCGAGTAAGAAAGAAATGCTGATATGCCAAATAAAATAAAGGCCAATACTCCCCAACTGTGCAGTCCGTTGATGGAGCCAAAGCCATAACTGTACCATGGCAGGAAGCAGGATATGAAACCGGCTGCACCGGCTATTAAGGTAAACTTGCGTTGTTTGTGCATTTGTTGAAAATTCATGATGATAAAATTTATAAATGAATACTATTTTATTTTTTTACTTGTCATATTCTTCATTTTTAAAAACCCTGGGTTTCTTTATTTCTTGATGGCATTTCAAACTTGCATTCGTGAAAATTATCATGGTTAATTCTTGTGAGCTGTGAAGTCACTTTGGAATCTTTTCCCCGGGAAAGGAATTTCACAGAAAACCCTGTACAGTTCATTTGTGTTAATTAACTGGAAACTATTCAGCATTAAAGAGATTAACAAAAAGGCAACTCATTTTAATAACATTTTCATTCGATTGCCTATTTTGTTTTAAAATAATATTTCAAAAAAGCATTTCAGTTATCCGGAACAGCCAAACGTAACGAATGCTCATCTTCTGAAGTTGTTCTTACAAGCGCTGATTAAAACGGATGAAAAAAGAATTACAGAGAGAATTTTTAAATTATTTATTGTTTTATTTTAAATAAATTTATCATCATAAAAATAGGTTGATGCAACATGCGAAGGGTGATTTAACCGACAAACGTACTTGTAAAATCGTCAGAAAAATAACAACAAAAAAACACTCTATCTTTAAGCAATGAAAAAAGTATCCATCCTGGTACCGGAGTCATCTGTAATGCAAGCCATTGCAGACCCGCAATATTTGTTTACTGCCGCCAATCAGTTTTTATTATCTGCCGGCAAGCAAATATTATTTGATGTGGAGTTAGTGGGTACCAAAAAAGAAATCAAATTAAATGGTGGAATGTTTTCTGTACATACTGACCGTTTATTAAAAGATGTAAAAAAAACTGATTTGGTTTTTATCCCTGCCTTGTTTGGCGATATGTCTTCTGCCATTTCAAAAAATAAAATAGCCATACCATGGATTAATGAGCAATATAAAAAAGGAGCAGAAGTAGCTTCCCTTTGCGTAGGCGCTTTCCTGCTCGCTTCCACGGGTTTATTAAATGGAAAAAAATGTTCAACACATTGGGGATTTCAATCTGAATTCAGAGAAATGTTTCCGGATGTGGAAGTGGTGGAAGGCAGCATTGTAACGGAAGAAAAAAGAATTTACTCCAGCGGTGGCGCTAATTCTTACTGGAATCTTTTATTGTATTTATTAGAAAAATATACCGACAGGCAAACGGCAATTCTTGCATCCAAATATTTTGCCATTGATATTGACCGTGACAGCCAGGCAGCATTTGCCATGTTTAAGGGACAGAAAAATCATCAGGACAAAGAAATATTAATTGCACAGGAATACATCGAAAAAAACATTCACGAAAAAATTACTACAGAAGAGCTTGCAAAAATGGCTTCTATTGGCCGCCGCACATTTGAGAGAAGATTTAAGCTGGCAACCAACAATTCTGTATTAGAATACATTCAGCGTTTAAAAATAGAAGCTGCCAAACGACAGTTTGAAAGCAGTCGTAAAAATATCAACGAGGTAATGTTTGATGTAGGCTATACAGACACTAAAGCCTTTCGTGATTTATTTAAAAAGCTTACCGGGCTTACGCCCATTGAATACCGCAATAAATATAATAAGATGTCGATGGCCGCAGATTAATGTATTAATACCCTACTGTTATAAATTATATTTATCTGCAATATTTTTTACGCCCCTCTTTTTCTTAATCAATCTTTTCTAAAATAGCTTCGTTCAAAAATTTCTCCTGTTCTAAAATCCATTGGGGCAAATTTGCCTTATCATTAATCACCCAGTTGTTTTCATCCATTTCCATGTAAAACATAATACGGTTGCCCCTTTCATCAATGGTATCTACGCTAAAGCGGCCACTTACGCCGATATTTGATTTGCGAAAATTAAATTCCTTTAAATATCCACTCACCTTCAGCAGCTTTGTAAACTGCACATTCTTTACTATTTGCATGTTTTTATTTTGCCTTATGCAAAAAAGATACTACAATCAAAAAATGTGGATATTTTTATTACAAAGAATGTTTTTTTGCCATATAATTTTCAGCAGCTTATAACAACTCTTTGATTTGCTGTATCAAAGCCGCAAACCCTGCCGCATTTTGCCCACCGGCTGTTGCCAGGTTTTTTTGTCCGCCACCGCCCCCATTTATTGCAGGGCTCACCAATTCTTTTATTATTTTGCCGGCATCCAGGTTTTTGGCAGCTACTACAGTGTCGCTTATCCCAATGGCTACGTGCGCCTTGCCTCCTACATTTCCACATAATACTACTATATAATCGTGCAGGTGGTTTTTTAAATCGAAACAAAGTTTTTTTAATGCATCAGCATTGGGAACTTCTATTACCTGGCCAATAAATGTTACATTATTTATTATTTCATCTTTTTGCAACAATTCGCTGCGGATGGCTACCAATTGCCTCGCTTCTAATGCTTCTATTCTTTTACTCAATTGGCCATTCTGTGCCATCAGGTCTTCCAATGCTTTTATACTCTCTTTAGGATTTTTGAGCAGGCTGCGTAAAGAATACAACTCAGCCGATATGGATTGAATGAGTTTATCTGCGGCAGCGCCACTCACAGCTTCTATACGCCTAACTCCGGCAGCCACAGCGCTTTCACTTTTAATTTTAAAATACCCTATTTCGCCAGTGTTGCCCACATGGGTGCCACCACAAAGCTCTACACTATAATTGGGGTCGATGGTAACAACTCTTACCACATCGCCATATTTTTCTCCAAACAATGCCATGGCGCCCAATGCCAGGGCTTCTTCCTTTTTCATACTCTTAATTACCACCGGTATATTCTGCCTAATTTTTTCATTCACCATTTTTTCTACTGCTGCCAGTTCTTCATCAGTAAGTTTTGCAAAATGCGAAAAATCAAATCTGAGATGTTCTTCATTTACCAAACTACCTTTTTGTGCTACATGCTTTCCTAAAATTTGCCTGAGAGCTGCATGCATTAAGTGTGTTACGCTATGCTGTACAGTTATGTTTTTTCTTCTTTCCTTATTTACAATTGCCAATACATCTCCACTTAATTCTGCCGGTATTTTTTCTGCAAAATGAATAATTAAATCATTTTCTTTTTTTGTATCAATAATGGTAATCGGAAAATTTTGAATGTTTAAAGTTCCCGTATCGCCAACCTGGCCGCCGCTTTCGGCATAAAAAGGTGTTTGCTCCAGTACAATCTGATATAGTTCTTTTCCCTTGGTTTTTACTTTGCGATAGCGCAGTACTTTTGTTTTTGTTTCCAATGAATCGTATCCTACAAACCCTTTACTATTTCCTTCCTGTACAATATTCCAATCTTCTGTATCCATTGCAGTAGCTGCCCGGCTCCTGTTTTTTTGCTGTTGCATTTCTGCTTCAAAGCCTGCTTCGTCTATGGTTAAATTATTTTCTGAAGCTATTAACCTTGTAAGGTCAATTGGAAAACCAAACGTATCCAATAATTCAAATGCATCCTGGCCACTTACCATTTTATTTTTTGCAGAAGCAATTATATTATCCATTCTTTTTAATCCTTTATCTAAGGTTCTTAAAAATGCTTCTTCTTCTTCCTTTATCACTTTTGTTACAAAATCCTGTTGTTTTAAAAGCTCAGGAAATACATGAGCAAACTGCTCCGCCAGCGCAGGGAGCAACTGGTACAAAAGCGGTTGCTTATACTCTAAATATGAATAATAATACCGAACAGCCCTGCGTAATATGCGGCGTATAACATAGCCTGCGCCTGTGTTTGAAGGCAATTGCCCATCGGCTATTGTAAATGCAATAGCACGTATATGATCGGCAATTACTCTAAAAGCAACGCTGATTTTATCATTGCCGGCAGTATATTTTTTTTGGGTTATTTTTTCAGTGGCGGCTAAAGTCCCCGAAAAAACATCCGTATCATAATTGCTTTGTTTATTTTGTAATACACGTACCAGTCTTTCAAAACCCATCCCTGTATCTACATGCTTTGCAGGCAATGGCTCCAGGTTGCCGTCTTTTTTTCTGTTATATTGAATGAATACATTGTTCCAAATTTCTATTACCTGCGGGTGATCTTTATTTACCAATGATGCGCCGCTTACTAATTTTTTTTCTTCTTCCGTTCTAGTATCTGCATGTATTTCGGTGCAGGGGCCACAAGGGCCGGTATCGCCCATTTCCCAAAAATTATCTTTTTTATTTCCCATTAAAATATGGCTTTCGGGCACATATTTTTTCCATTCCGTCATTGCCTCTTCATCTTTGGGCAGGCCTTCTTTTGCATCGCCTTCAAATACGGTAACGTATAAATGCTCTTTGGGAATTTTATAAATTTCCGTTAATAATTGCCAGCTCCACGCTATGGCTTTGGGTTTAAAATAATCGCCAAAACTCCAATTGCCCAGCATTTCAAACATGGTATGATGGTAAGTATCTACGCCCACTTCTTCAAGATCGTTGTGCTTGCCGCTTACACGTAAACATTTTTGGGTATCGGCTACACGGGGATGTGGCGCCGGTTTGTTGCCCAAAAAATAATCTTTAAACTGGTTCATCCCTGCATTGGTAAATAAAAGGGTAGGGTCATTTTTTACCACTATTGGCGCTGATGGTACAATATAATGTTGCTTAGATGCAAAAAAATCTAAAAACTGTTGCCTAATCTCTTGTGCCGTCGTCATTATTTGAAATAATTTGTATGGTTGTAAATTGCAATTTATCGGTCTATATTTGTATGCTACTGCAAAAGCTGTGTTTTTTGTAATTCATTTTTATGTATGTGATGCAAACCAGTTCTTTGCAAAATGGCATACAAGATGCTGCTTACACAATTGAGATTACAAATAATACAACGCTTTTTACAAAGCGCTGCAAATTTAATAATTAAGCATGAGTATTAAAGCTTATTGAGGTTTTATGATTGTATGAAAAAAATTAAATACTTCTATAATACGCATACACTGCGGTACGAAAAACTTGTAACGCCGCTAAGGGTAAAACTTTTGAGGTTTTTTGCATTTTTATCTGCCCTGTTGGTAAGCTCCGCCATCGTCATTTACCTATACAACCGTTTTTTTCCTAAACCCACCGATATTGAAAATTCGCAAAAATATGATGCACTTAAAGAGCGATATGGCACTATTAATGATAAAGTAAAAACATTGCAGGAGCAAATGGCTGCATTAGAAAAAAGGGACAATGATGTGTACCGGTCTATCTTTGAAGCCAATCCATTGCCCGATAGCGCCAGGGCAAAAGCCATAGATAAAAAAAATGAAATAGCTAAAGTGAATGTAATTGGTGATGATATTATTGGAAAAGATATTGCCGATCAGCTAAATAATTTATCGCTTAGGGTTGCTTACCAGTTTAAAAGTTATGATGATATAGAAAAACTGATTAGCAACCAAGGGGCAAAACTGGCCTGCATACCAGCTATACAACCTGTAAGCAATAAAGACCTAAGCCGCATAGCCAGTGGCTTTGGTATGCGTATAGACCCGGTGTATGGTACTGCCAAAATGCACAAGGGCCTCGATTTTGCAGCACCGCAGGGTACCCCTATTTATGCAACCGGAGATGGTACCGTTACTACTGCCGGCAATACGGAAAACGGTTATGGAAATCATGTTGTAATCAATCATGGCTATGGATATGAAACTTTGTATGGCCACATGGTAAGGGTAAAAGTAAGAGATGGCCAGCATGTAACCAGGGGCGAAGTAATAGGCTGGGTGGGCAGTACGGGCAAAAGTACCGGGCCACACTGTCATTACGAAGTACATATAAATGGCAACCCGGTTGACCCGGTTTATTTCTTTTACAACGACCTCAATGCTGAGCAGTACGACAGGCTATTAAAAATTGCTGCAATGGGTAGTGCAAAAAGCTTTGATTAATAATTTTTATTATGGCGCTTAAACAATCCTCATTCAACTTTGATTTTGTGCCGGAAGAAAAGCCGGTTAACAATGCTGATGTACCTGACAAAGAAGAAGAAAATGTAGATGATGAGGTAAGAGAAGTGGAGATTACCGTAGAAAAAAATACTGTTGAGCCTGTCCTTCAAAAAAAATCTTCTGTAAAAAAATCTACCCGTGGCAGAATGAAGCTGAGCGACATGAATGCCGTGAGAGATTTAATAGAAATACCCGAAGATGAGGTATTATTTGAAAAAAGTTATTATAGCATTGGCACAGTTTCAGAAATGTTTAAAGTAAATGTTTCGCTGATTAGGTTTTGGGAAAATGAATTTGACATATTAAAGCCCAAAAAAAATGGTAAAGGCGACAGGCTATTCAGGCCCGAAGATGTAAAAAATTTAAAAATGATTTACCATTTACTCCGTGATAAAAAATATACCATTGAAGGGGCCAGAGAATTTTTGAAAAAAAATAAAAAGGCGGAGGAAAATTATATTCTCATTGAAAACCTGAAAAAATTAAAATCTTTTTTAACCGAATTAAAAGCAAATTTTTAATACTTATATGAAATTCTATTTATCTCTATTAATACCTGCATTTCTTTTACCAACTTTCCTAAAAGCTCAAACAACTTATACCTCTACAGTTGACAATCAAAAAGTAGTAATACTGAATGGTATCATCACTAAATACGCCCTGGAAAACAATCAGGCCTTTACCTGGTACAAGGCTAACCAAAACGGCTACACGCCAGATACGGCTGTAGTAAATGCTTTGGCCGGGGCTAAAGATGCTTACCGGTTTGTAATATTTGGAGGTACCTGGTGTGGAGACACTCAGTTTATTTTACCAAAATTTTTTAAACTACAGGAGATGGCAGGATTTTCAGATAGCAACATCAGTTTTTTTGCAGTTAACAGGGCCAAACAAACTATTGGCAATATTACTGCTGCTTTTAACATAACTAATGTACCTACTATTATTGTAATGAAAAACGGCTTAGAAGTGGGCAGGGTAGTAGAGTACGGCAAAACAGGCCATTGGGACCGGGAGCTTATACCATTACTTAAATAAACTTACTACTTCGTATTTTTCTCAGCATCATTTTCTGCATTAATGATATTTACGCTGGGTGTGGTTGATGGAAATTCAATATCCATTTCTGTTCTTAATTTTATTAAGTGAATATTTATTTCCTGTTTTAACCGGTTAAAATCGGCCATGGCTACAGGCCCGGTAAAATACTCAAGGGTAGCAGTTATATTGCCTTTACTATAGTCGTTGATAAAAAGCGTATAATCCTGTATGATATCTTTTTTACTTTCTATCATCTCTTTAACGGCGCTAATAAATTTTTGAGCATTTTCAAGCCCGGTTTTGCCGGCCATTTCTAAAATAATTTCTGCACGGCGCTGCGTACGCAAACTAACATTATCTACCACACTATCTACCATTTGCTTGTTGGGCACGGTTACCAGCGTTTTTTCGGTTGTTCTTATTCTTGTGCTTCTAAGGCCTATATGTTCTATAGTGCCTGTTACAGCATTTACTTTTACTACATCTCCTGTAAAAAATGGTTTATCAAAAAAAATAATAAAGGAGGCTATCAGGTTTTCGAGGCTCTCTTTTGCAGCCAGCGCTAAGGCAGCGCCTATAATACTCAGGCCGGTAAGCAGTGTGCTAATATCCTGGTTAAATGCAGCTTTGATAATGAGAAAAAGGCCGCAAATATTGACAAATACTTTTAAAAAATCCCGAAAAAAAGTAACCAGTTGGTCATTCCCTTTTTGATAATTTTCTGATGTTTTTTCCTGCAGAAGGAGTGCAATAAAATCTATTAGCCGCACTACCAGCCTGATAAATGTGATGATGATTAATACTACACCGGCTTTTTGAATAATATTTTCTACTGAATGGTGGTAAATTTTAAAGCGAAGTTCTTCTGGGTAATTTAATTTGTCTATGGCCAATACTGCTATACTTACAGTAATAAACCATCCCAACGGTTTTATTACCAACGCCACAAATTTTTTCTTATCAATATTTCTCCAGGTTTTTTTAGCAAAATAATGCACCCCCGATGCAATGTACTTTGACAGGAACCTTCGTAATAAAAGCACAGCCAATATGGTTACTAATACTACCAGGTAGCTCTCTACTGTGTTTCCAAAATATATGCGTTTCAAAAAATCCATCATCCTTATTTTTTTGGCAATTATTACTTCAATTTTAATATTTCTATTCCATCGCTTTTTAGCAGGTACACTTTGCCGTTAGTAGCTTTTATTATGGAATAATTATTAAAATAATCCGGTAGTTTATATTGCTTTAATGTAAGTGTATTTAGCTGGTAACTGTACAATACATTGTTATCAAACCCATATATCACATTACGGGAGATGGCAATATTTTTCCAGTGCAAAAAAGGAAGGCTGCTTTTTAAAGAACCATAGTAATCAAAAATGGCAAAGCCTTTATTTTCATCGTACAAATACACAAAGTTATCTGCATCTATTATTTGAGAAGGAGAAGGCACAGGGTCAAAGAGTTGGCGCCAGTCGGTAGTTTCCATCAGTGTATTACCGTCGTTATCAATTTTTTTTAATTTCATATCCTGCTCGTCAAAAATCCAAATATTATTATCGTAAGATGTGGCCAGCGCTTTTACGCTAAATAAGCCCATCTTTCTAAGGTTGATGCTTGTTCTAAGGGTAAGCAGCCTGTCTAAAATAACCACAGTAGAAAAACCCTGGTAATACACAAGAATTTTTAACGGATTGCTTACATCAATAAAAGATGGGTTGCCATATTTTTTTACATCATTAAAAGAGGCTACAGAATCTCCATTGGCATTTATTTTTATTAACTGGTTGGCATCAGTAATTACATACAGATTGTCTAATACATCTACATCCATAAAACTATACTTACCTTTTACAAAAGTTTTATGCTCAAATACGCTGTCAATACCCGGTTGCTGATGAAAGCCGGTATCTGCAGCCGCTGCATCTTGTGCACATACATGGGTACAGGCACACAGGAGCGTTATGAGATATGTAAAAATTAATTTCAATTTATTGTATATAATGTTTTAACAGAATTAGGTATTTTGATATCAAACCTTTATTCCTATTAGGTTTTTCATTATTTACTTTTTGTCTTGATACAAAAAGTAACAAAAAAATCAAGGCCTTATAAATCTTTTTTTTTCGCTCATTCTACCTAAACCTATACTTTAATTCAATATTAGTGCCATCAAATACTGCATAGCTAAAGTATTTGATCCAATCGCCCAGGTTGATATACCGGCTGGTATTGCTTAATGCAAAATCTATGGGCAGATGGCGGTGTCCAAAAATAAAATAATCGTAATGGGTGGTTTGCAGTACTTCTTTGCAATAAGCAATAAGCCATTCTTTATCTTCTCCTAAAAACTTTTCATCTGTTAACCCCGTTTGTGCCCTGCTTTTTCGGCTAAAGTAATTGGCAATACCAATACCTGCGCTCGGCGGCAATATACCAAAGAGCCATTGACAAAATTTATTTCTAAAAATTTTTTTAATAAACTTATACCCTTTATCTCCGGGGCCAAGTCCATCGCCATGGCCTATCAAAAATCGTTTCCCCGAAAACTCAAATGGGTGTGGCTCAAAATAAACGGGGATGTTCATTTCCTTTTGAAAATAATCATTCATCCACATATCATGATTGCCTACAAAAAAATGTATTGGTACTCCACTATCCGAAATCTCTGCCATCTTGCCCAGTATTCTTACAAAGCCTTTTGGTACTACCTGTTTGTATTCGTACCAAAAATCAAACAAGTCTCCTACAATAAATATTGCGGAGGCATTGTCTTTTATTTCATCCAAAAAACGGGTGATTATTTTTTCACGTTCAAGGCTGGCAGCGGCATTGGGCGCCCCAAGATGAAAATCAGAAAGAAAGTAAATATTTTTTGCGGCAACACTCATTCTATTTTAAATAATGAATAGCAATTGGAAATTTGGAATAAAAAATTATGGCCGGTTTTTTTCTTGTAAATATTTAAGTACATCGCCGGTTTTTATTAACTGCATACCCTCTACCGGGTGATTGTACCAGTATATCCATGCTTTAGTTTGCTTTCCTTCTACATACACATCTGCAAGCTCTCTCCTGTACAAAGGAGTTTCGCCTTCTTCTACATTGAGCCCTTCATAATCATCCAATTGGTTGATAGCCCAGCTAAACTCATCTGGGTTAATTATTTGGTATAACTCTCCATTAATAAAAAAATCTTCTGCTGTAGGTATGGCTACCGGGTAACTGCCGTTGTCATAAAAATTTCCTTTTACTATGGCATCGCCCTGCAGTTTAAAATACTGCGTAAGGTAGCCGTAGGCAGGGTTTCTAAAACCGCTTCTTAAAGAGCCATATACAAATAAATTAAAAGTAGGTGCTGACATGATACCTGGATAAGAGTTAAAAAAAATTAAGCTTCAATTAAAAAACAATATACTTCTTTTGGCCCATGTACGCCTGTTACCAAAGTTTTTTCAATATCGGCTGTACGGCTTGGGCCGCTGGCAAATGATACAAATGAAGGAAAATTATTATTGTATTTTTCTTTTAAAAAAATTAAAGCATCTTTTATATCGTATAGCATTTGGCTGCTGTAGGCTACGCAAATATGTACCGGCGCATACACGCTTCCGGTGCGGCCGCTTTGCTGAGCAGCACTTAATACCATTGTGCCCGTACGTGCTATTAAATATTCGCAACCTGTAATAGATACATCGCAGGTAGCAAGATTGCTATACGGAGTAATTTCGGCCCTGGTTAAGTAGGGTAAAAATTTTTCTTCGCTACAATATATATTTACCCAATTTCTTTCTTTTATCAGCGTATGCAATTGTGTGAAAAAATCTGCTTCGTCTGCACAAAAGGCAAATTTGCCCTGGAGTTTTGTAAACTCTTCGGCAAAAATGATGGCTTCATCTTCTTTAGCGCTTTTAAAAACCGTATCGGTCCCTTCACTTTCCGGAAATGGCAAAGGCACCGGGTTACTCAGTGCCTGCCTTATATTTTTTAATATATTTTCTTTAGAAGGAGTAATTGCCATGATGCCTACATTTGTGGAGGGTTTATTAATTCTTGAGGAAGCTCAGATGGAGGTGTTTCAGTTACTGCATCCTGCGGCTCCACATCCAGCAATTTTTTTTCTTCAAATGGCCTTTTGCCAATCAATGCTTCTACATCACTCTTAAACAATACTTCTTTTTTCAATAATTCTTTTGCAAGCAATTCTACATCTCCCTTTTTTTCTGTAAGCAATGCCTTAGTTTTCTCATAAGCCTCATCAATTAATTTTCTTACTTCTTCATCTATCAGCTTACCCGTTTCTTCACTAAAGGGTTTTGTAAACATGTTCTCCTGGTTGGGATCGTAAAAGCTTACATTACCTACTTTATTATTCATACCATACATGGTAATCATACTGTAGGCTATTTTAGTAATTTGTTGCAAGTCGTTGCTGGCGCCAGTACTTATTTTTCCAAAAAAGATATCTTCGCTAGCCCTGCCACCCAGTGTCATACATATTTGATCCATCAATTGGTCGGTATTATAAAGATACTGCTCTTTAGGAGTGTATTGTGCATAGCCCAATGCTGCAGAGCCTCTTGGCACTACCGTTACTTTTAATAACGGGTAGGCATGCTCGAGATACCATCCGCAGATGGCGTGCCCTGCTTCGTGGTAGGCAATGATTTCTTTTTCTTCCGGCGAAATAATTTTATTCTTTTTTTCCAGTCCGCCAATCACCCTGTCTATCGCATCCTGAAAATCGCTCATATCTACTGCAGATTTATTTTTACGGGCAGCAATTAATGCAGCTTCATTACAAACATTTGCAATATCGGCCCCTGCAAACCCGGGGGTTTGCTCTGCCAGCTTATGTATATCGAGTGTTTCAGAAATTTTAATAGGCAGTAAATGCACTTTAAAAATAGCTTCTCTTCCTACAAGGTCAGGACGGTCGATGGTAATTTGCCTATCGAAGCGGCCCGGACGAAGCAATGCATTATCTAATACATCAGGCCTGTTGGTAGCTGCTAAAATGATGATGCCGAGGTCAGTACCAAAGCCATCCATCTCTACCAGCAACTGGTTCAGCGTATTTTCTCTTTCATCATTGCTCATCATTACATTTTTACCCCTTGCCCTGCCAATGGCATCTATTTCATCAATAAAAATGATACAAGGAGCTTTTTCCCTGGCTTGTTTAAATAAATCTCTTACACGGCTGGCGCCTACCCCTACAAACATCTCTACAAAATCGCTACCGCTCAAACTAAAGAATGGCACTTGTGCCTCGCCTGCCACCGCTTTAGCAAGCAATGTTTTACCCGTACCCGGAGGGCCAATGAGCAAGGCCCCTTTGGGAATTTTGCCACCCAGCGCTGTATATTTTTTAGGATTTTTTAAGAAGTCAACTATTTCCATTACTTCTACCTTGGCTTCATCAAGCCCGGCTACATCGCCAAAGTTTATATTTACCCTGGTACCTTTATCAAACAGAGTGGCTTTTGATTTACCAATATTAAAAATGCCACCCGGGCCACCACCCCCTCCGGGGCCGCCCATCTTGCGCATCATTAATATAAAAATTACAATGATTACAATAAATGGTAATAGTACATTAAAAATTTGCACAATGGCTTCCCCCTCATTATCCGGGCTGTCTGCCACCTGCTTTACAATGGGGTTGGCATTATAAAAATCTGACATCTGCTTTGCAAATGTTTGATCATCTATAATGGAAAAGCTAAGCTGTGGTTGCTCAGATTTTACAGCAATATCATACTTATTAGGGTCGTCTTTTGTATTTAATAACTGACGGTATAAGGCTGCTTTATTTTTTAGGCTGTCTTTATTTACAAATACCCTTACAATTTTTTTATTACGTATGGTTTTTATTTTATCTACATCGCCCTGCTTTACCATTTCATAAAACTTCTGCTGATCGGTTTCTACACCGGCAGGGTTTACACTGCGATAAAAATTAAATACTATAAGTGCTACTATAATGAGCCCGTACACCCAATAAATATTGAATTTACCTTTCGGTCTTTGCGAATTATCGCCACCCGGAGGCATATTATCCGGTGAAATTTTTCTTTTGCTTTGCTGGTTTATTTCTGGTATCGCCATTATTGATTTTTCTGGGAAATTTTTATAAAATATTATTGATCTAAGTGTTCCATTGCAGGAGCATCGCTCCACATTTCTTCTAACTGATAAAATTTTCTTGGCTCCGGCAACATTACATGTACTACTACATTTACATAATCTATCAGTATCCACTGCTCTGCCTGCCTGCCTTCGTGTTTATAGACGGATTCGCCGCATTTTTGTTTTACATCATACTCAATAAAATCTGCAATAGCTCTTAATTGTGTATTATTACTTGCCTGGCAAATGATAAAAAAATCTGCTACCGCTTCAGGTATTTTTCTCAGATCGAGGCTGATGATATGCTCTCCTTTTTTTTCGTGGATAGCCTGAATAATCGTTTTGAAGATTTTACTATTACGGGTTAGCCTGGTAAGGTTGTTTTTTTTTCGGCTTTCCAAGGCGGTCAAATTGTTCAAATTATTTTCATTTTATTAAAAATTAATTACATACTGCTAAGTATGCAATGCCTGCTAAAAATTGTAGCTTGCATCATTTGTCAAAAGTAATACTTCTTTTTTACCCTTTGAGATGATTATGAAAGAAAGCGAATTATTTAGCATTTTGAATAGTGTGGATAGTACCAACAACTATGCCATGAGGCAGGTACATGCAGCAATGGCAAGGCATGGCATGGCATGGTTTGCACAGGAGCAAACAGCCGGAAAAGGGCAGCGTGGAAAAATATGGCAAACCGGAAAAGGCGAAAACATTGCCCTAAGCATCGTTTTAGAACCAAAAGGGCTGGCAGTAACAGATCAGTTCAGGGTATCGGTAGCTGTAAGCCTTGGTTGTTTTGATTTTTTTAATACTTTATGTAACGGCAATGTGTCTATTAAATGGCCCAATGATATCTACTGGAATGACAGAAAGGCAGGGGGGATTTTGATAGAAAATGTGTTGCAGGGCAAAAACTGGAAATATGCCATTGCCGGCATTGGAATAAATATTAATCAGGAGCAATTTGACCCTTCTATAAAAAACCCTGTATCGCTAAAAATAATTACCGGAAAAAGTTATGATACCGCAAAGCTTGCAAAACAGCTTTATCAAAAAATAATGGGTAGAATAAATGATTTAATAAACGGAGACTTTGTAAAAATGCTTGAACAATACAACCAATATTTGTATAAAAAAAACAAAGATTTGCTACTGAAAAAAAATGGTATTGAATTTAATACCTGTATTAAAGGGGTAAATGCATTGGGCAAACTTCTTACTACTGATATAATTGATAACGAATTTGACTTTGGCGAAGTGGAATGGATGATTTGAAAGATAAAAAAACCCGGCAACTAACCGGGTTTTTTTATAAAACATTTTACTATTACTGGTATAAATAATTTAAGCCGATAATGTCATCTGCATTAAAGGTACGGTTGCCACCATTAGAGCAGGCAAGCATCCAGGAGCCGGCTGCATTGGTAGCTGTAGAAGGTGTGCCGGGTATAAGAATAGCTCCAATATTTGAAGCGCCTTCATTTGATACGCTGCCGCCACAACTAATAGCACGATTGTAATAATCAGTATGACGCATACCAATGCAATGGCCAATTTCATGCTGTATTACGCTTCCTACATAATTCACATCGGGGTTAGAGCCGTAAGCATATTGGTTGGTATTCATTTTAATAGTTGAATAAGGATTGCCGGTGCTGGTAGGGAAACCGGAAGAACCTAAAGTAATGTATCCGCCACTTGGCCCCTGGTTAAAACCTTTAATGGTAATATTTGCTGTGCCTGAAGTAATGCGCTGGAATGTAAGCTTTAGCCCCAATGCATTATAACGGCTGATGGCAAGGTCTGCACCGGAAACAAAGGCTGAACCAAGGTTCACCACTTTTACTTTAATAACCCTTGGAAGATTTTTTACAAGGTTGGTAGTGCGGTATTGTTCATTTTCCCCAACCCTTAGCAACATTTGATCGGGCGTGCTGTTAAGCAATTCATCCGTGAGCTCAATATCTCCTTCTACTAAATACCCATCATCTGTTTTGTGAATATTGCTTGTACCAAAGCCGAGAGCAGAAATCTTTGCTTTAGTATCAGCCGAAATTTCATCTGCCTGCAAATCGCTTGTAGAAGATTTTTTACAAGACATAAAAGAAAAAGCAATCATCGAATAAAGAATGACTTTTTTCATAAACAATTTAATTTGGTTTTTAGATAAAAAATTACAGTGAAAATTTATGGAAGATTTTCAAATAATGATAATTTATATTTGCAACAAAAGTGCAAATGCCGCAAAAAGGCTTCAATAATTACCGGATTATAACTTTACATACATTTTTACTTTTCATTACAGGGTCGTAAACAGTAAGGATGTATAACCCTTTTACAAAATATGCCGGCAAAATAAACTCTTTATCTGTAGCTGTTTTTTGCAACACCCTTCTGCCTGCAATGTCAAATAATGTAATAATTTGATTGTTCAGTTCTTTTAACTCAATCGTAATGGCTGCACCGCTGTTTACAGGGTTGGGATAAATAATTACCTCATCGTTTTTAAAATACAATACCTTTTCTATTTCACTGTAAATAATATTTCCGTTAGATAAATACAAGGCAACCCTGTATATATTTTGTCCCTTACTAAGGGCATCATCCGTTACACTAAATTGTAGTGAATTAATATTTGTAAATTCCTTTAACGATTGAAAAATATTATTGCTTAATTTTTGAAATACAATTTTTTGAACAAGATATGAAGTGCCAAGCGTGAGTTGCAGCTTAGCCGAATGTTCATTTACCAAATCGGCCAGCAAAGTAGAAATATAACAATCTACTCCCTGTGTTTCGTACTGAATGGTATAGCTTTTTACAGCATTTTTTGCCTGCAGCACCGGAGCTATTGCAAACTCTTTGGCAGGTAAATTATTTTTACTAAATACAAATTGTGTATCTGAAAGTAAAGTAAGTGGTTGAAGAAATTTATCTCCTAAGTAATAAAGTTGATATTGATTGATTGCTTTTATTTTATCCCAATAAAGCAATACAGAATCGGTACAATTAAACCCTACCTTAATATCAGGCTTAGGGCAAATGGTAAAAGTATCGCTTACAAATTGACGGGCACCAATGGTCATTTTTAACATGCCTAATGATACTGTATCAGGTGCTATCCAGGAGGCATACCCCGTGGCGGGGTTTACATTTTGAGCAATTTTTATCCAGCTATTCCCTTTGTCAATGCTATATTCTAATAAGCCATTACCGGTAGCAAAGCTATTACCCCAACGAACCAAGTTAGCTGTATTTGTAAAAATATTATCACTTGCAGTGGGGTATTTCCAGTAAAAATTATTGGCGGTATCCAATTGGTATGTTATGGAAAAATTTTGTGGCCCTTGAGGTACATTATATCCCTTTACACTGATGGTATAATTACCGGCAGCAGGGTTATCAATTGTTACCTGCTCTATATTATTTAAACTGTCTCTTTTTCTTAAAGGCAATAAAGTGAGCGAGTCTTTATTGGCAAAACTGTTAAGCACCCAGGGTTGCCAAATTGTGCCTGTAGCATTATTTTTTACGGTAAGGTCAAGGTCGTTTACCAAGGCCGTATATGCGTTAGCGTTAGCAGGGGCATCATTCCACACAAGGGTAATTTTTGCTTTGCTTATATTGGCAGGAATGTTCATTAAAAAATTTTGTGTAGCAGCATTTGCAACCACACCGGTAAAATATTGATGAGCATTTATTTCCTGCACAGCTTTATAGGCATTTAGGCTGCCATAGCCAGATGCAAAATCAATTTCGGGCATACCAATATCATCACAACTATTGAGCAATGCCGCTTTAATAAGAGAGGATGACGGTAGTAAGCCTGCGTTTTTATTTTTATAAGCCTGTTGCAATAGCAGGGCCGTGCCCGATACCAATGCGGCAGCTCCGGAACTTCCGTCTTCGCCATAGGCAACCATTTCGGGCTTTACCCTTCCATCGTAAGCAGGGCCTTTAGAGCTTGGGCTTACTACTGTATTAAAAGAATCTATAGCGCCAACAGTAATGATATTTTTTGCCATTTTAAAACTTCCGGTAAGGTTTGCTACACCTGCTATGCCTGCGTATATGCCTACGGTGGGGGTAGCTGCACCAGAGTTACCTGCAGAAAATACAAGCAATAATTTATCATTATCCAGTGCAGTTTGATCAAATGCTGCAGCATCTGCACCATAAAAATTTTCAACGCCCACACCATAAGAATGGTTTTGAACAGAAATTTTATATTGTTGATAATTGGCATCGGGGTCGGGCAAAAGTTTTGAAAAATCTGAAGAAGTTATTGTAGCCATCTTAGCTACACCTCTGCCCAAATACCAGCTATTGCCGGCGCCAGCAATCATGGTGGCCATAATATTGGTATGCGGACTAATATTTGCCGAAGCCAACGGGTTTAAAATGTAGCGCCCTCTTAAGTCTATATCGGAAGTATCTGGTGAGTTTTCTTTAATGGAAACTACCAGGCTGTCTCCATTTAATGTTGGTAGCAGGTTGTGCAAAAGGCTTATGCTATTGGCGCTTAAATCAAGGCTGTTTATTTGCAGCTCAGGCCTGGGCGATGTGTTGTAATAGCTGATAAAATTTACATCATGCAATGCTGCTATCGAATTAAAAATGGTTTCATTAGAAATTTTAATGATAAAATTATTCTTTCCGATTTTTTCAAAATAAAGAGGATACGCTTTAAGCCATTGCTCAAAATCATTACTGTTGTTGACAGCTATTAAAAAGGAAGAAGGAAATTTTTGATTGTTTACATTGATACTGTTCAATACATCCGGTGAAAATTTCCATTTAAAATTTGCAGGCCTTAGCTGCAGTTGATTGTTTTTTGACAAATCAGCTCCTTTAGTCAAAATAATAAATAAAGAATCAGCCAACTGACGTTTTATTACCAGCCTTCCTTCTTTTTCAAATGTATGCAGCTGGGAAATCGGGGCTTTGCAAATAAAAAACTGTGCAGAATCCTGCCCGCTTAAGTCAGCAAAATTTTTATAAATATTTGCCTCGCTATTGAATGATTGAGCCTTTACCCCAAGGGTTATAAAAAAACTAAGCGTGAAGAAGAATGTTTTTTTTAAACGAGGCATTTTATGCATGATATAATTTTAATACCCTTTATTGTGTTTCTGCAGCCCTTGCTTCTACTTCGTATTTATTGTTGTAATAACCATGCTTCAGGCTTTCATAAAGATATTTTATTATAAACATAAAATAGCCATGCTGTTTAAATTGATTGATATGACAAAGCTCATGCTTTACCCAACATTCATCCTTTAAAAAATCGGCGGCAGATACCCGGTACAGATGAATGGTTTTACCCAACACCATGGCTACATTTTGAGTACCTAATTTTTTGCAGGCAATTTTTGCAAGCCATGAGTTTTCTTTTATGGTATAATCGGGCCGGTTCATGTTTAATTTTCCAGCGCTTTAAAGGCAGCCGTTATTTCTTCTGCATGCTGCTTGCTTTGGGGTTTTAAAAATATTTTTACAATAATCCCTTTTTCATTTATCAAAAAAGTAGTGCGGCGCAGGCCTAAATATGCATGCCCAAATAATTTTTTTGGGCCCCATACATCATACTTGTCAATAATGGTATGCTCAGGGTCTGCAATAAGGGTAAAAGGGAGCGTAAATTTTTCTTCAAATTTTTTGTGCTTTTTTACTTCATCGGGGCTAACTCCAATTATTTCAATCTTATTTTTTTTAAGCATACTAAAATTATCCCTAAGGTTGCAGGCTTGCACGGTAAAGGTAGGTGTCATATCTTCCGGATAAAAATAAAGGGCTACTTTTTTACCTTTATAATCTGCCAGCGAAACCGTGTTTCCGTTTTGATCAACTCCTTTAAAGGCCGGAGCTTTACTTCCTTCTTTTAAACTGCTCATATTTTTATCTTGTAAAATGATATATTTTTTCTGCAATATTACCTACCTGGTCTTCTGCTATAATTTTTAACTCATGGGGGCCGGGTGTGCAATGCTCATCAAAATTATAAATAAAATTTTTTGCTTTATCGTTTGAAAACCTAAGCCAGTTGCCATCCAGCAGGGCTGTAAATTTTTGAATTTCTTCTGTATTGTCCGTTACTGCAAATACTATTCGGCTTAGTTTAGAGGCATTTATGCCGTCATAAAAACCTATTGGCCTTATTTCAGGCGGAGTTTTATCTACCATTAATTGAAAATTGCCAAACTCTCTAAAGCTGGCTTTGTACCAGCTTTGCAACACATTATTACCTGTATTTTTTATTGATTGAAAATTTACGAGGTTATTCAAATTGGTCCAACCGCCGGGTTGATACTGGGCTTTTGCATAATCTTTTTTAGCGCCATAGCTTCTTTCCATCACTATCTTGCCTGTATCGGCCAGGTCAAAGTATCCTTTTATTTGTATGTCAAAATAAGTTTGCAAAGGCACAGAAGGATGGTGCAACTGATAAATTTTATTGAGGCCAAGAGTAGGTATCTCTTTATATATAAAATTGAATGAATCATACAATGCATTTTCCGGTAAATAAAACCGCACCTGTTCGTTTTCAAAAACATTTACTTCGCCGGGGGCAAAAAAAGTATTGCTTTTGTTTGCAGCATACTCCAAATTTTTTTCTGGCGCTACTACAGAAAACTGCAGCACCGAAGTATTTTTGTTGGCATCAGTTACTTCAATTTTTATTTGATGAGGTTCTTTATCATTTAATGTAATTACCCCATCGCTGCCATCAGACTGATACACACTATTAATATACCCCGGCAGCCTTGATACATGCTGCAGGTATGGGCCTCCATTGGCTTTAGTTTTATAATCAATATTGGCATTTACATAGCGAGTTTCGTCATAGCTAATACTATCTAACTGAAAACCACAAACCGGTTTATCATCTGTATATATTACCGCCTGAAAAATTCCATTATGATTGGTACTACCACTGTATCTGTCAAAAGAAGTAATAGCAAAGCTCACTTTATTGGAAGGCAAAACCATTTTACCTCCGGCAATAGTGTACACATTATTTATTTTTTTTACCAAAAATATTTTAGGCGTTTGTTCGTAGGTGCTTTTGTACCTATCGTACACGGCTACACGAAGTACATCCGGTGGAATATTATCCTTAATAGGCATGCCAAACAGTAAGGCATTTAATACTTTATCTGTTTTAGTATCTCGTATTTCAAAATGAGTATGCGGCCCCTGAGAACCGCCTGTAGTACCGCTAAAGGCAATAAATTCTCCTTTTTTTACCGGAAACATACCGGCAGGTATATTTAAAAAAACTGCCCATTTTTTTAGCAGGTATTGCTGTTCGGTTACATATTTTTCGAGGGCATCATTAAAATTATTGAGGTGGGCATACACAGTAGTAAGCCCGTTGGGATGATTAATATAAATGCAGCGACCAAAACCAAATGGCTCAATTTTTACTTTTGCAATATATCCATCTGCAGCAGCCACTACGGGCATATTTACTTTTTGATCAGTGCGACAATCGAGCCCCATGTGGTAATGATTGGGACGCAACTCGCCAAAGTTTGCCACAATGGCGATAGTGGCTTTTACCGGCCAGGTAAAATAATTTTGCGGATAACTTTTGCTGGTAAAAAATTGTGCAGATACCGGCTGAATTGAAAATAATAAAATAGAGATTAAAAAATACAACCGCCTGTTCTGTATCATGGATAAATTATTTAAGATAATGCAAAACTACTGCTGTAAATGCAAAGGAAAAAATGAGATAAGTATTCAGGATTAGGCATTTTGATATCAAACCTTTATTCCTATTAGGTTTTTCTTTATTTACTTTTTGTCTTGATACAAAAAGTAATTATCAATGAGGCTTCCTGTAAATACACGATAAAAGCCCGGTTAATAAAAAAATATTTACCTCGCTAATACCATTGTTAATGGTTTGTTTTTCATTGTTTACAATTTTTACCCTCATAATTACAGAGTAAATTTATGAGCGTTTATTTTCTAAAAATGTAAAAATGTTTGATGCTTCAAAGTAACAAATTTCTGTATTGATTATGGTGCAGGGTTCGATTTAGTGAAACTGACTTTTTTTTAATTTTTTGTACATTTTATAAACCTATATTTTTTCATGGTTTGTGCTATTCTCCTGCATGGAGCGGATTATGCCCATCTCAAGCCCACGTAGCTCTGCAAGCCCACGCAGCCGGCCAATAGCAGAGTAGCCGGGGTTAGTTTTTTTTGCAAGATCATCCAGCATCTGATGGCCATGGTCGGGCCGCATAGGAATTGAAATATTTCTTTCATTCATTATCATTACTATTTCTTTAATTACTTCATACATATCTACATCGCCTTCCAGGTGATTGTCTTCATAAAAATCTCCTGCTTCATTTCGCTTTGTGCTACGCAGATGAATAAAATGTATGCGATTGCCAAACCTGCGTACCATGGCTGGTAAATTGTTTTGAGCATTTACACCAAAGGAACCGGTACAAAAACAAAGGCCATTGTTGAGAGATGGTACAGCATCTGCAAGTGTTTGCACATCAGCTTGCGTACTTACTACACGGGGCAATCCTAAAATGCTATAGGGTGGATCGTCGGGATGCAGCGCCATTTGCACGCCTGCATCTTCGGCAACGGGTATTATTTGTTGCAAAAAATAAATAAGATGACTTTGAAGTTTTACTGCATCAATGGATTGATAGCTGCCAAGCGCCTGCCTAAATTTTTCTATTGTAAAATGCTCTTCACTACCCGGCAATCCGGCAAGAATATTTTTTTGTAAGTTTATTTTTTCTGTTTTACTCATGCTTGCAAAACGATGCCTGGCTGCTTCTATTTCTGCCGCAGTATAAATATTTTCAGCTTCTTTTCTTTTAAGTATAAAAAGCTCAAAAGCCATAAATGCTGCTTTTTCAAAGCGTAAGGCTTTGCTGCCATCTGCAAGGGTATAAGCCAAGTCGGTTCTTGTCCAATCGAGTATGGGCATAAAATTGTATGTAATAATTTTAATACCGCACTCAGCAAGGTTTCTGATGGTTTGTTTATAATTTTCAATATATTTTTCAAACCCTACGCTTTGAGTTTTTATGTCTTCATGTACTGGCACACTTTCTACCACAGTCCATACTAATCCAAGCTCTGTAATTAGTTTTTTGCGAAAGTTAATTTCTTCTACCGGCCACACTTCTCCATTGGCAATTTGATGAAGCGCAGTAACCACTTCACTACACCCCGCCTGTTTTATATTTGATAAGCTTACGGGGTCTGCCGGTCCATACCACCGCATGCTTTGAATCATTTGATTTAAATTTTTTTTATCTGATAAATTTATGGGCATCATTTTGCTTTATCTTTTTTTGTTTAAATACATAAAACTTTGTTGGCAAAAGTTATGTTTATTATTGTTATCTCTCTTCAATAGTTTTTTTATTTATTGGGCTATACATTGATATATTAACTAAATTCTAATATTATCTTCGTACGATTTTTTAAATACTCTAATTTTAAGTATCACAAAGTTACTGATGCCAAAAGTGCAGCAATAAAATAATGCAATTGAAAACAAAACAACTACAAGCCTGGTTTATGCATAAAAAAAAATTAACACTAGTCTTCCTTTTTGGGGCTATTTTATTTTGTGCATCCACTCAATTTACCCATGCCCAGAGCCTTGGTAGCTGGACGGTTGTAAATGTAAAATATTCATTTAGTAATAAATGGTCTGTGTTTGGAGAAGCACAAATCCGTTCGCAAAAATTGTACAACCAGTTTAATTATTATGAGTACAAGGGAGGAGTAAACTATACTTTTAAAAAAAATATTACAGCCACATTAGGTACAGGAAGCTATCAAACATACCGGGATAGCGGAAATTTTAAACTTCCGAAAATAAATAATGAATGGCGGGTTTGGCCACAATTGGTAATTGCTCACAACCTTGGGATGTTTCAGCTTGAGCATCGCTTTAGGGCAGAGTTTAGATTTACAAGCATAGGATATGCAAACAGGTATAGATATAAAATAGGAGTATTGTACCCCATAAGTAAGGGCAAAAAAAATTTTACACCGCTTAAGCTTGGAGCAAGCAACGAAATATTTGTAACCAACCGCAGCCCTTACTTTATAAGAGACAGGGTAAACCTATTGCTATACTATAAGCCCTCTGTGGCTGCTACTATTCAATTGGGGTATCAGCGCCAAATTGATTACAATAGCAATGTAAATATTGGCAAGGATTATATTTTTTTGGGACTGGCTTTGGAATTGAAAAAATAATTTTATCATCAGGATGCTCTCTTTGGCCATTGTAGCAAGCCCTGCCGGAAAAGAATATTTGTTAGTGGCTGTTTTTGTTCTTTAGTTTTTTTGCAAGCTTTATGGAATGTTTTAATGAATTAATATTATTCCAGTCGCTATGCGAAATGATAATGTATTTTGGGTAAGGGCATCTTTTTTGTACCCTTTTTAGTGTGGTTTCATATTCTAATACATTTGCGTCTCCTAAATAACCTAAGTTTTCTTCATCTGCCCCTTTTATTAAACAGCCTCCGTATAGAATTTTTTGTTTATCAAACCATATTACAATATTATCTTTTGTATGGCCTTCTCCAGGGTAGTAGGTTTCAAAAAAATATTGCCCTACATGAAAGAGGGTGTCTTTGGTCATTAAAAATTCGGATCTCTTCTTATTATTTTTTTTGCTCAACTCATCAGTAAGGATAGTAGTATAAGTTTTAATACCTTTATTTCTGTAATATTCAAGCCCTGCTGTTTTGTCGTCATGCCAGTGAGTTGCCAGGCATAATGTTACATCTTTATGATGTTTTAATTTAATACTATCAAGCAAGGGTTGAAACTGAGTAGTGTCCCAAGGAGTATCAAATAATACAACGCCATCATTAGTTACAAGGTACATACCATTTGCCGGCACCGGGTTTCCCTGATATGAACCATAAGTTGTATAAATATAAAAATCTCCGGTTAAGGGAGATATTTTCAACTTTGGTTCCACAGATTGCCCAAATATATTGGTAACAGAAAAAAGAAAAGATATAATCAATAATATAGTTGGCATTTTGTATTTTATTATTTTGATGAGATTTTGATTTCTACGTTGGCAAAGATATGCCAACACTTGCGCAGTGGGAGAGTGATAAATGAGGATACAATATTTTTTAAAATATTTTTTGTCTATTTGTATTATCTTTTTTATTTATCAAAACAGCATGACTAAAAATAAACTTTCCTGTACATCAAATTGTGTTTTTATCCGCAGCTCAATATTTGTTGTAATTGTTTTGTTCATTTTTGGTTGCAATACTTTACAAAAACAGGTAAGGCAAGGTTGGGCAAAAAAAGAATTAGCGCCCGGGGTAATATTATCTAACAAGTATTTCACTTCTTTATTTAATGCGCCACAAAATATTAATATTATTACGGTGAACCTGCATGACAGCAGTTTTAAAATTAATATTGCTTATAATGATTCTTTATTAGAAACGGTGAGCAGTTTTGGTAAAAAGAACAATGCTATTGCCGGTGTTAATGGCAATTTTTTTAATACACATATTGGCGGCTCTGTTTGTTATTTAAAAATAGATGATAGTGTTATTAATCGTACGCATCAAGAGTTAAACGGCACATTGTATCTACCCTGGCTTGATACTGCTGCACTGGCAATGAAAGGAAATCAAGTAAAAATTATTACCCGGCCGGCTGAAGGCTGGCTACAAAATCAATACGATTTTCCAACCATTATTTCTGCCGGGCCCTTATTATTATGGAATAAAAAAATCATACAGCAGCAGGCGCACCGGTTTAATACTGCCCGCCATTGCCGAACAGGTATCGGGCTTACAAAAGATCATCGCCTGCTGATAATAGCAGTAGATGGCCAAACCAAAGAAGCTGCCGGATTTACAAATACCGAGTTTGCAAAACTTTTTAAAACGCTCAAATGTGTAAATGCCATCAACCTTGATGGTGGCGGATCTACAACCATGTGGGTAAACGGTGAGCCCGATAGCGGGGTGATAAGCCACCCGACGGATAATAAAAAATACGATCATTTCGGCGAAAGAAAAGTTGCAAATGCCATTTTGATTTTGAAGAGATAATTATGCCACTAAATTTTATCTACTACTCCCCCACCGGCGCAGATATGCAGCTTGGCTTTTGTGCTATGTGTATCTGTGCCTTTAAAACAATTTGTCTTTACCTGTAATTTATTTTTAGGAAGCGGCAACCCATTATAAGTTTGTGCTGATTTTATTGCTGCATTTGGGTGGCTATTAAATGTTGCAGTTAACACACAACTTCGGCAAGGAATGTAGCGAATACCAACAACGGCAACAGGAGATTAATATGGTAAAGGGTTCATACTAGTATGCCGTACTCTTAAAATTCTAATTTCCTTTTTAATATACCTATATGAAATTCTGTAGCGGTGAAGTTCAAATGCTCTAAAACTTCCATCGTTGTTGAGCTTATATTTATCTCTTGGATAAAATTCAGGCTGTTGTGCAATTTTTTGAATAGCGTTTATTAATCCGGTTTCTACTTTTTGGGCATTTTGTACAGATATTGATGCAATATATTCAATGGCTTTATCAAATTGCTTTACGGCTGCTAAATTCCATTTTATCGTTAAAGACATCGGCTTATGGCTTCTTGCGGCTTATAAAATTTTTGTGTGTAATATAATTCCCCTTTGCAATTTCTTTGTCAGCAGTTTCTAGTTCTTCATTGTACTGCTCCATAGTTACCAATTCCCTTTCCTGTAATTCTGATTCTAAAAGCGTGTACATTGCTTTTATTTTTTTATCGTCTGCAACTTGTATATAATTTGTCAATTTTTTGCGAATATCTAATGATGTCATAATACTTCAATTTAATGCTACTCAAATTTACATCGTTTTTCTCTAATGCTTTGTTTTGGCTGTAGCATTTCACATCGCCCCCACCGGCGCAGATATGCAGCATGGCTTTTGTGCTATGCGTATCTGTGCCTTTAAAACAATCGATTGATATGGCAACAACCTATAAAAAAAATATACACTTCTCCATCTGTACAGTACTGCAACGGTGAAAGTTTTTGCTTGTAATGGCTATACTGCCCACGGGCTGCCGGATGGTAGCGGAAACCGAAGCGGAGCGGAGGTTGCAGCGTACAGCCGGAGCCGATGTTGCTAATTGATTTGCTGCTCATAGCCCCTGCTTTTTATTTTTCCTTTTTATTTCTCTTTTTTACAAGTAATTTTGCACGCCCAAAAGGCTCATATAACTATGCCAAAAAACAACTCCATTCAATCTGTTTTAATAATAGGCAGCGGCCCCATTGTAATTGGCCAGGCATGCGAATTTGATTACAGTGGCACACAGGCTGCCCGTAGCCTGAGAGAGGAAGGGGTGAAAGTTACCCTTATTAACAGCAACCCTGCCACTATTATGACCGACCCGATGATGGCAGACCGGGTATATCTTTTGCCGCTTACCGTAGAAAGTATTGAACAGATATTGGAAGAAAATAACATAGATGCGGTGTTGCCAACCATGGGCGGGCAAACAGCCCTTAACCTTTGCAAAGAAGTGGATGAACTGGGCATTTGGGAAAAGCATAATGTAAAACTGATTGGGGTAGATATTAAGGCTATTGATAAAGCGGAAGACAGAGAAAAATTTCGCCTGTGGATGATAGAAATGGGAATAGCTGTATGCCCGGCAAAAATTGCCAACTCATTTTTAGAAGGTAAAGAATTTGCACAGGCTATTGGCTTTCCTTTAGTGCTACGCCCTTCATTTACCTTAGGCGGCACCGGCGGTGGTATAGTATTTAAAAAAGAAGAATTAGATGAAGCCCTTAACCGGGCGCTTACTGCAAGCCCCATGCACGAAGTGCTGGTAGAAAAAGCGGTACTTGGATGGAAGGAATATGAATTGGAATTGCTGAGAGATGATAATGATAATGTGGTAATAATTTGTACGGTTGAGAATTTTGACCCGATGGGCGTGCATACCGGCGATAGCATTACCGTAGCTCCGGCTATGACGCTGAGCGATACCGCCTACCAGAAAATGAGGAATACTGCCATACGCATGATGCGTGCCTTAGGAAACTTTGCCGGTGGCTGTAATGTGCAATTTGCATTAAACCCACAAACGGAAGAATTGATAGTGGTAGAAATAAACCCCAGGGTAAGCCGCTCATCTGCATTAGCGAGTAAGGCTACGGGTTACCCCATTGCAAAAATTGCTGCTAAGCTGGCTATTGGCTATCATTTAGATGAATTAAAAAATCAAATCACACAATCTACCTCTGCCTATTTTGAGCCGGCGCTTGATTATGTAATTGTAAAAATACCCCGCTGGAATTTTGATAAATTTAAAGGAGCCAATGATACGCTTGGCTTTCAGATGAAAAGTGTGGGCGAGGTAATGGGCATTGGCCGCAGCTTTGCAGAAGCCTTGCAGAAAGCTTGCCAGAGCCTTGAAAATGAAGCTGTGGGCTTAGGCTATTATGGCAAAAGCCTGATGCATACCGATGAGCTGATTGAATACATTAAAATACCAAAGTGGGACAGGCTGTTTCGCATAAAAGATGCGCTGATGGCGGGTGCCAGCGTGGGCCGCATTTGCGAAAGCACCGGTATAGACCGCTGGTTTATTTATCAAATACAAAAAATTTGTAATTGCGAAAAAGAAATTGCAAAGTACGACCTCAATAGCCTGCCCGATCATATATTGACCGAGGCAAAAATATTAGGCTTTAGTGATGAGCAGATAGTACGCATTATGCAGGAAGAGGGAGCCGAAAAAATATATGAACGCCGCAAGGCAATGGGCCTTACCCGAGTGTACAAAATGGTAGATACCTGCAGTGCTGAGTTTGAAGCCAAAACACCTTACTTCTATAGTACTTTTGAAGGCAGGGATGCCGGTAAAAATTTATTATCAAACGAATCGATCGTATCTGATAAAAAGAAAATAATTGTATTAGGTAGCGGGCCTAACCGCATAGGCCAGGGTATTGAGTTTGATTATTGCTGTGTACATGGCCTGATGGCAATAAAAGAATGCGGCTACGAAGCCATTATGGTAAACTGTAATCCCGAAACAGTTTCTACCGATTTTGATATTGCAGACAAACTTTATTTTGAGCCCGTATTTTGGGAGCATATATGGGAAATTATTGAGCACGAAAAACCTTATGGCATCATTGTACAATTAGGTGGACAAACAGCTTTAAAGCTTGCAAAAAAATTGCACCAAAAAGGCATCAAAATAATCGGAACATCTTTTGACAGTATGGATATTGCAGAAGACCGTGGGCGCTTTAGCGATATGCTAAAAGCGATGGACATTCCTTATCCAAACTATGGCACTGCTTTTAATACCGATGAAGCCATAGAAGTAGCAAAAAAAGTAGGCTACCCTGTGTTGGTAAGGCCCAGCTATGTATTGGGCGGCCAGCGTATGCGTATAGTAATTAATGATGAAGAACTGGAAAAAGGAGTACTGAGTTTATTAAAACACCTTCCCGATAATACCATTTTAATCGATCATTTTTTAGACCGCTGCCAGGAAGCCGAAATTGATGGCATCTTTGATGGTACCGACTTTCATGTAATGGGTGTGATGGAGCATATAGAGCCTGCAGGCATACACAGTGGTGATAGCAATGCCGTATTGCCCCAGTTTAATTTATCGCCACTGATAGTGCATACCATGGAAGAGTATGCAGAAAAAATAGCCCGTCAATTAAACATTAAAGGCCTTATCAATATACAGTTTGCTATAAAAGATGGTATTGTGTATGTGATAGAAGCCAACCCAAGAGCCAGCCGTACCACGCCCTTTATTGCAAAAGCATATCAAATACCCTACCTCAATGTTGCAACCAAAGTGATGATGGATGAAGCAAAACTCAAAGACTTTACTTTTGATAAAAAACTACAGGGCTTTGCCATAAAAGAGCCGGTATTTTCTTTCAACAAATTTCCCGGTGTAAATAAAGAGCTTGGCCCCGAAATGAAAAGTACCGGCGAAGCCATCCGTTTTATTAAGGACCTGCGTGACCCCTACTTTCGCCAGTTGTACAAAGAAAGAAGCATGCATTTGAGTAAATAATTTTTTTGGCTTTCTTACCGGTTGCTGTCATCACCAACTGGAAGTTATTTTAGGACAAGACAGCCCGTCTTGTCCTAAAATAGGTTTACACAAAACTGTTATTTACCGGCTGCTGTCATCGCCAACCAGAAGTTGCTATAACCGGTATCATACGAACCCGATGGGGTCGAATGTTTCACAAAAACAAATTTCCCAAATCATTAAAACACATGTCGAGGCTCATGCTCCTTTTTTTAAATACGATTGTATTTTTATTGTAAGCTTTTGCATTCATTCATTTTTTGAAATAAAACTTTTGTTTCCTGAAAATGGTTGTTATGGCAAATAGTTTGGATATTTATGTAGTTAATGCTGGTTTTTTGACGGACTGGCATTGGCAGTAATTTTTGGAACAAAACACACTAAAAAGGCGACAATAAATTTTGCTAATTAAAATGAACTTTAAACCAAGCTTTCCAACAATTTTACATAAAGACACTGCGGAGTTGGTAAGAGACTATTTTTTAACTATTCCAAATGTGGACACTGTTCTTGTTGTAAATTCTTGTGCAAGAGGCCAGGCTGTGCCTGAGAGCGACCTTGACTTAGCTATTTTGGTAAAACCTGAAACAACATCAACTGAAATTGAAAATATTGAAACTGCCTGGAAAATTTATTCAGCTAATCAACCGGCCTTTTTAAAATACAAAAATTCAAATCAATTTGCTCATCTTCATTTAGATATTATTGATGGTAATTATACACCGACAATTTTAGAAATAGGGGTTGCTTCAGACTTCTTTGAAATAGAAATTGGAAATCATATTTGTTATTCGGCTCCAATGGACGAAGCAGGATTATATTTCAAAGAACTGCAAAAGAAATGGTTGCCATATTACAATGAAGAACTTCGCTTGCAACGCCTGACAATGTATCGAAATGCTTGCGAATACGACTTAAACCACATTCCAATTTTCATAAAACGGGGTTTGTACTTTCAGGCATTTGACATTTTATGCAAAGCTTTTCAAGAATACTTACAGGCACTTTTTATTGCCAACAAAACTTATCCAATTGCTTATAACAAATGGATTAAATATCAAATATTAAATTGGCTTAATAAACCAGACTTATATCCAAAACTTTCCCCAATTTTATCAGTAAGTAATATAGAAAGCAATGAAATAAATGATAAAGTGAAAATGCTTCATGAACTTTTAAACGACTTGTCAATTAAATTAAAGTGAAATAATTCTTGGCCGAACACAACGTACCGCTAACAATGGTAACACTTGCGCAACTTTTTAATGTATTAAAGAAAAGCCCATAAAATGTTTGGCAAAACTCATTTACAGCCATATTACCTGAGGCTGTTTTTAGATTAGGATAGTGTATTGGTAATTTTTTTTTGTAAATTGTATTTGCAAATAATGTTTTTCTAAACAGTATATTTTACAAAATCTAAATCCGATTTTATGTTATCACAAAAAATGAAAGATGCGCTTAATCAACAGGTATTGATGGAAGCGCAGTCATCGCAGGCTTATCTTGCCATGGGTAGCTGGGCCGAAATTCAGCCCGGGTTAAAAGGAGTTACACAGTTCTTTTTTCGCCATAGCGATGAAGAGCGTATGCACATGCTAAAACTAATTCATTATATCAATGAGCGTGGAGGTTTTGCAGTAGTGCCTGCTTTGGAGCAACCGGCATTAACTTTTGTGTCGCTAAAAAAAGCGTTTGAAATTTTGTTTGAACATGAAGTAAAAGTGAGCAATAGCATCAACGATCTTGTAGATATGGCTTTGAGTGAAAAAGATTATGCTACTCATAATTTTTTACAATGGTATGTAAACGAGCAGATAGAAGAAGAAAGACTGGCAAGGGACTGCAATGATAAATTAGAACTGATTGGTGAAGATAAGAGTGGCCTGTATCTTTTTGACAGGGATATTATGACCATGAATGGAGGCGGTAAGAGTGGCTTTTAATATTTTATGGTACAGTACAAATATTGTTGGGAAATATTAAAAAGAATAACCTAAGAAGATAAAATTATAGCCACCTTCTTACCTGATGTTTATAGTTTTCAAATTCATCGCCAAACTCTAGCGATAAATATTTTTCTTCCCTTTTAATAATATATTCCTGTACGATTAGTAAAAGCAATGGTAAAAGAATTACATGCCAGTAGTTTCCGATGAAGCATGCTATGGCTAAGTATAATATTGCAAGGCCTAGATACATGGGGTTTCGGGTGATGGTATACACTCCTGTGGTTTGCAAAGATGTTGCAGGCTTAATGAGGATAACTGTGTTTTTTGTTAAGAAAAATTGACGTATACTTCTAAAAATAAAAAACACAGCAGCTATTAAAAAAAATACTCCAATAATTTTTATAGCGGTTGTATGAAAAAAATCATCGGGAGTATGAATTTTTTTCTGAATAAATATGGCAGCTATAAAAGTAGCAACATAAAACAGCGGCGGAGGAATATAAACCCCGGGATCTTTTGATTTGTCTAATGAAGCACTCATGTTAAAAATATTTTTGGATATAAGTTAGCAAAAAATATTTTATAAAAAAAAGGAAATGCTACACAATTTGTGATGCAAGTTGTAATTCATTTATTCAGAATAATTTATTACTTCTTCATTTGCTTGAAAATTTTTATTGAAGTGAAATATTTCATCCGATTTCTGATTTGCAGAAGCATTGGAATAATAAAGAGTTAAGCGATTGGTTCTAATTAATACATTTATCAACTCAAACTTTAATTGAGGATTTCTTTGCACTCCAATTTCCCAATAGGCTCTGATATTTTCTTTTCCCGAATTAAAACCTTTGCTCTCCGGAACTATGCGCAATGCCATTGGCGATTCTATGGAAAAATCGTCTGTATAGTGATCTAATATCATATCAAGAAACACTTTCACCTGGCCTTTAGATTTGACTGAGGTATTGAAAACTTAAATCGTTTTAGCTCTTGTCTAAAAGAATCAATAAAATTTATTGTCTTACTCAAGATCGCCTTTTAAAGCATGATATATAGCTAATGAATGCCCATAGCCTAAATCAAAATCCTCCTTTAACCACGCAATAACTTCAGCGGGCTTTATGTTTGGTTTCATTGTTCCTTTTTCAAAATAGCCTTTAGCAATGGCTAATTTTTTAAAATCGTCTGGCGTTTTTCCTGTTTTTATTTTGATGTTTTCAAAGTATTTCTGAATAGGTACTTTATTTGGCATATTAATGTTTTATTTTAAGATGAAAGTTACGCACCAAACTGACGCAAATGATGATCAATATGTTTAAATATCATCTGCCCTGTATTTTCTTTAGTCATTACTCCAAAAAAAGGATGGATGAAACCATCGTTAGAAAAATGCTGGTATTCATCAATCAGGTTAAGCCATTTCTTTTTTTCTTTAGTAAAATCAATATCACCGGTTATTTTAAAAGAAGGCACAGTGGGCAAATTCTTCTTCATCGGTTCTTCTTTCATCATGTTTTTTAAAGCATACTTACCTACTATTTTGCCCAGCAATGACTGCTTATATTTCTTTTTTCCCAGTGCCATTTCATCCCATTGGGTACAATGTTTCATCATTTGAGCAACATTCATTTTGCCCCATTGGGCTACGCTGTTTTCATTCAATGAATTAATTCTAAATATCAATTCATCTCTAACATCTTTATCAAATATTGATTTCATTTTCTAAGAATTTAATTGCCCAAGAGAAAACCAATTCCCTGAATCATCTATAAATAAAGCTTCGTATCCATAAAATTCTTTTGTTGGCGGCTTTTTAAAAACTACAGCTTTTAATTTCATTTCTTCATAAGTAGCCATTAGGTCATTGCAAGTAAAAACTGCAGGGCCGAAAGTCCCTTTTTTAATCAGTATTGTCATTGCCTGAACAATTCTTTTATATAAATAACTGTTGGGATATTGTTCGGTTGTCATTTTATTACAAAGATTTTTATTTGCTACCAGGGAATTTCACCTGTTTCGGGATTATTTTCTTCACTAAAAAATTTCCCTGTTGGTCCGCTTTTGTCAATTAAAGCATATTTTACAATTCGCTTTCCAGCATCTTCTAAAGTCCCTGTTCCTCTATGCCCGTTAAAATCTGTCTTGGTATAACCAGGGCATACTGCATTTACTTTAAAGTTAGTATCTTTTAGTTCGTATGCCAAAACAACGGTGTACATATTCAAGGCCGATTTTGAGGTAAGATAAACCACACCTTTATAGTCGTAATATTTGTAGGAAGGGTCACTGTGTAAAGTAATAGAGCCTTGACTTGAACTAACGTTTACGATACGAGGTGCGGAAGAATTTTTCAATAAATCAATAAATGCTTGTGTAATCCTTACCACACCAAATACGTTAGCATCATAAGCTGCTTTGAACTGCTCAATAGTTGCGTCAAATGCAGACTGCGGGTAGCCTCCGTAAATACCTGCATTGTTGATAAGTATGTCCAACGATTTCGTTTTATTACCTAACGTTTCACGGGCTTGTTTTACTGATTCATCATTTGTTATGTCAAGTTGTATGGCTTCTACATTATCTATACCTTCCGATTTTAATTTGTCAACGGCTGCTTTCCCATTTTCCAAATTTCGGCTACCGAGATATACATAAATTCCTTTTTGTGCAAGCTGCTTTGCCACTTCAAAACCGATGCTTTTGTTTGCTCCTGTTACTAATGCTGATTTCATTTTTTTTAATTTAAATTGATGAAGCAAAAGTAGATAGCCTTAAAGCAGTGCAGATGGACAAATCAATTTATTGTCTTGATGAATCTTGCAGGGTTAAAAATTCACTTACACTTTTCCCTGTGCTTTTTTTGAACAGTCTTGAAAAATAGTCAGGGTCATTAAAACCCAACTCATACGCCACTTGTTTTATGGAAATATTAGAATAGCGTAGTTTACGTTGGGCTTCTAACATCAAACGATTGGTAAGAAAATCTTTTGGCGATGTCCCCGAATGTTCTTTCACAAGCCGGTACAAAGTGTTGGTACTTAAAGCCAATTTTTCTGCAATTGTATTGATGGATGGATGTTCTGTAAGATGTGTTTCTACAATTAATTTGAACTCAACAAACTTTGACAAATTCGTATTTACAATGTCAGCCGTTTCATTTTTGAAATACGCACTGTTCAATTCCGACAATAACAAATTCAGGTAGGCTAATATTATTTCCGTGTCGGTTGAGTGTTTGTCTATATGAAGTATTTGATTTAAAATTTCAAAAACCTTTCTTATCCTTTCTCTTGTAGCATCGTCAAAATTTATGGTTTGTGTATTTAAAGGATTAACTAAAAACGGAAAGCGTTGCGGTAGCAAAGACAATGTATTTTCATCAAATAACACCTTAAAATATTTAAGATTGTCTATTGTAGCAGGTGGTTCAAAAATTTGATTTGGCATTGCAAAAAGCAACTGACCGTCAGTAATAGTAATGTCTTGCAGGTCCAATTTGTAAGAAACTGAACCGCTGTCAATTAAAACGATAAAATAAGAAGTCAACCTACGTGGATGCAATAGTTTTTGCTGAATATCCGCAGTAGGATAAGGATTGTTGTTTGAGACAATCTTTATTTGCGGCTTGCCATCCTCAGAGTGTTCATATTTTTTGTTTGTTTCCAGCATGTAGTCTGCTAAAATTTTGTAGTGTTTTATTTATGGTTATTGCTTTACGAAAACATAAATATACAAACCATTTTATCAATCACTTGTTCCAAACCAATTTTTGCAAAATGACTGATGGAACCAAAGTCTGCATATTCAGTAATAGACATCTCCGTTTTTTCTTCTCCTGATTTTTTGAAAGATACTACGGTTCGTACATCACGTGGAAAATCGGCAGGCATACCTACTGTTGTTGGGTCAATTTTATTTCCTGATTCATCCGATAAACTATGTATGTATTCTATCATTTGCAGTGGAATAATTTTGACATACTCCCATACGGAGTAATGCTCCTGCCCGCCCATTTCTACTGGCGCCAGCATACTTACAATAGATTTGCCGCCAATGCGAAAATCGAGTTTTGCTACCGGTGATGTATAGTGCTTCGGACCCCACCAGCGCTTTACCAACTCAGGATCCGTCCATAATTTCCAAACCTTTTCAACAGGTGCGTTGAACATGCGGGTTACTTCTATTTGCTTTTCCATTGTTAAAAGCATTCTTAAATATAAAATCAAATTTGTGCTATGAGATTTTGCTGCACAAATCTATTTCTCAAAAGTTTTAAGCACATTATCTATTAAGAAATCAATTTCTAAAAAATTATTGGCAAGGGATAACACATTTTTTTCAATATTATTTTCATCCAGTTCTATCCATCCTTCCATCAATGTTAGGGGGCCAAAACTTATGCTTACATTTTTCCAATTGCTTTGAAATTTTTTAAACTGTTCTCTAAACCTTTCAGCAAATTTTTTACTTGCAATGGCGTGGCCTTTTAATTTCCTGAGTTTGAAAGCATGTATATTATAATACAGCTTACCTTCCTCAATAGTTTTATCATTTATCCAAATAGAGAAAAATATTCTTGCTTCAGCATTCAGGGGATTGTTTAAATCATTTGTCCAGGCGGGTTTATACAATTTCAAGAAAACAGAATCTAAAACAATACCAACATCTTTTTCCAAATGCTTCCTGCTTAACTCCTTTTTGTGAATTGCATCTGCTGCTTTATTAAACTTGTTTAAATAATACTCAAAATCCATATTCACTATAATTAGAATTGAAGTT